>JAITED010000185.1 GCA_031282235.1 Propionibacteriaceae bacterium
CATGAGCGAAAAAGTTGTAAAGGCGAATGAGCGCCCCAAATACGCCCCGCAGGGGAATCAGGCTGGCCCCGGCCCGATGGGCGGTCGGGTGCATGAGAAAGCGGTCAACTTCATACCCAGCTTGAAACGGCTGCTGGGCATCTTGAAGCCGGAGCGGCTGCTGGTGGCGCTGGTGATAATCATGGGCTCCATCGGGGTGGCGTTTAACGTAGTCAACCCGAAGATTTTGGCGCGGGGCACGGATGCCATCTTTGAGGGGCTAGTGGGGAAGATGCTGGGCGCTAAAATGCTGGAGTTGGGCATCGACCCGGCTACGGTGAGCGCGGCGCAGATTGTGGAGATGCTGCGGAACTCCGGCGAGAATCAACTGGCCGACATGATTTCTGGGATGCCCAACCTAGTGGTCGGGCAAGGTATCGACTTCGAGCGGCTGGGGAGCGTACTGCTCGCCGTGATTGGGCTGGTCGTCGTCGCCTCCGTGCTGCTGTTCTTCCAGTCGTTCCTGCTAAACCGCGTAGTGCAACGTTCCGTATACCGAATGCGCCAAGACGTATCCGCCAAAATTGACCGACTGCCGCTTTCGTATTTCGATAGGCAACCGCGCGGCGAACTGTTGAGCCGGGTCACCAACGACATCGACAACATCCAACAGAGCCTGCAACAATCGCTATCTCAGCTTGTCAACTCACTATTGAGCATCATAGGAGTGACCATTATGATGTTCACGGTCTCGTGGCAGTTGGCGCTGGTCACGCTGTGCATCGTCCCAGTGGCGGGGGTGTCGTCCGCGCTGATTGGCAAACGGGCGCAAACCAGATTCGTGAGCATGTGGGCGGCCACCGGCGCGCTCAACTCGCAGGTGGAGGAAGCCTACACCGGGCACGCGCTGGTCAAAACGTTTGGCCGCCGCCGGGAGGTGGACGCGGCGTTCGCCGAAACCAACGAGAAACTACGCAAATCAGCGTTCGGGGCGCAGTTCATGTCGGCGGTGTTGATGCCGCTGAACTTCTTCATCGGAAACCTAAACTACGTAGTCATCGCGGTACTCGGCGGTGTAAGGGTGGCCACAGGCACCATGTCGCTCGGTGACGTGCAGGCGTTCATCCAGTATTCGCGGCAGTTCACCCAACCCATCGCCCAAGTGGCCTCTATGGCAAACCTGCTGCAATCTGGGGTGGCATCGGCAGAACGGGTGTTTGAGATGCTGGACGCGACGGAACAGGTGCCGGAAACCGCCGGTACGCTGCCCGAACCCATCACCGGGCACGTCGAGTTCTGCGACGTAGATTTCTCGTATTACGCTGACGAGCCGCTCATCGCAGGCCTGAACATTGAAGCGTTGCCCGGCCAAAGCATCGCCATCGTCGGCCCCACCGGCGCGGGTAAAACCACATTAGTCAACCTGCTGATGCGCTTCTACGAGCTACAAGGGGGGCGTATTCTGCTGGACGGGGTGGACATCGCCTCCGTACCGCGCCACAGTTTGCGCAACCAGTTCGGGATGGTGTTGCAAGACACCTGGCTGTTCTCCGGCAGCATCTACGACAACATCGCATACGGCAAAGTGGGCGCGACTAGGGAAGAAGTGCTAAACGCTGCCAAAGCGGCATACGTAGACCGCTTCGTGCATAATCTGCCCGCAGGTTATGACACCCTGATTGACGAGGAGGGTTCCAACGTCTCCGCTGGTGAGAAGCAGCTCATCACCATCGCGCGGGCGTTCATCTCCGACCCGGCGGTGTTGATTCTGGACGAGGCGACCTCCAGCGTGGATACCCGTACCGAAGTGTTGGTGCAGCAGGCGATGGCGCGGCTGCGCACTGGCCGTACCTCATTCGTAATCGCGCACCGGCTCTCCACCATTCAGGGTGCCGACGTGATTCTGGTTATGCAGCACGGCACTATCGTGGAACACGGGTCGCACGCGGAACTGATGGCTGCTGGCGGGGAGTATTACAAGCTCTACCAGAGCCAATTCGCAGGCGCGCTCGAAGATTAAACCAGCCGAGAAAACTAAGCCAGCCGAGAAAGTTAAGCTAGCCGAGAAAGTTAAGCAGCTGAGAAAGTTAAGCCAGCGGGGCGGCGGCCAGAATGGCGGCGCTCGCAGAGCACCCTAGGCGGCTGGCTCCAGCAGCAATCATGGCGACGGCGGTGGCGTAATCGCGGATGCCACCGGAGGCTTTCACGCCGATGTCGGGGCCGACGGTGGCGCGCATCAAGGCCACTGCGTGCTCGGAGGCTCCACCTGCCGGATGGAAGCCAGTGGAGGTTTTTACGTACTGAGCGCCAGCTTTTACGGCGGCTTGACAAGCCAAGACGATTTCTTCATCCGTCAGGGCTGCCGATTCGATGATTACTTTGAGCAGCCGGTCGGCGGGCATGTTGCCCCGCACGGCGGCGATTTCGCCCACCAAACCGGCGAAGTTTCCGGCTTTCGCCAACCCGATATCAATCACCATATCCACCTCATCGGCACCGGCGGCACACGCCAGCGCGGCCTCAGCAGCCTTAATCTCCGGGGCATGTTTGCCGGACGGGAAACCACATACGGTAGCCACTTTGACATCCCCGAGCGGCGCGCTCACCGGCAGTTGCGACGGGGATACGCAGATGGAGAATGTGCCTAAACTGAGGGCTTCGGCAGCCAGTGCGGCTACCTGTTCCGGGGTGGCATCCACTGCTAGCAGGGTGTGGTCGATGTATTTGGCGAGTTCTGCTCGGGTGAGGGTCATATTGTGCTCCTAAAAACTGGTATATCTAGCCTAGCGCTGTAGTTGGGCGATTGTGGTAGCTAGAATGGCTGAGAACCTATGTGGGGAAGGAATACGATGACCCAAGAGAACTCGCCCAGTGAACAGTCGGAAACATCGACCGAAGCCGACGTAACTTTGGTGCCGCCGGTGGTTGATTCAGCTCCGCAGATTCCAGATGCGGAACCTGCTGATTCTCCCGCGAGCAGCGATACGGAGCTGGAGTCGCTGGTGGTTGATTCGGCTGCGGAGGTTGCGCCGAGCGATACGCCGCAGCCCGCTAATCCGTACACTGCCCCGGCCACCGAATCCGCCGATGCGGACTAAGATTCAGAGGTGCCCGACCCATACACTGCCTCGCTGCTCGCCGGTACACTGCACCCCGCGCCGACGTTCGCCGGTTCCGCTGTGCCAACGCCAGTGCAGAAGCAATCCTCCACGCTGCAACGGGTGCTCTCCATCGTATTAGTCGTAGCCGTGGCCGTAACCACTGC
>JAITED010000029.1 GCA_031282235.1 Propionibacteriaceae bacterium
TCCCACGCCTGCGCGATGCCTTCATCGCCGCTGTCCAGACAGCCGATGGCGGGGAACGAGAGCCCCATCTGATCCCAGTGGTCGCCTTCGCGCCCGTTCAGCATGTCGGCGGCGGCGAGCAGGTAGGTGCCTTCGCCGTTGGCTAGGGTGTATTCGATGGTCTCGGTCATCTGGGGATACATGTCAGCGCCGTAGTAGAAATAGAGCGCCAAACCCGTGACCGCGAGACTCTGGGTGAGCATCCTATTGCGCACCGGGATGGGGTGTTCATCCAACTGCACCATCCAGTCGGTGAGGGTTTTTAGCACCGCTTCCGTAGTGGTTCCGAGCGCGTGGCTGGTGGAGTTGTCGACGTACCACTCAATCCACTTGTTGAGCGCCAACTCAAAACCGTCGGTTTGAGAAACCCCAGGGCGATCCGTAATGTTCACCGCCGCGTCCAAAACCATGTGACCAGCGTTTTCGGGGTACAACTCTGCGTAGACCGCTCCGATATACGTGCCATAGCTGACGCCGATGTAGTTGAACTTTTCGTCGCCAAGCAGTTGTCGCACCATATCGAAGTCATACACTGCTTCAATAGTTGAAATATGGTCAAGTAGGGTGCCGGAACCCTCCCGGCACTGTTTAGCGAAAGTGCGCGACCCCGCGATGAGAGCTTCGCGCTCCGCTTCGGTGTCAGGGGAGGCATCCAGATTGTAGAAAGCGTCAATCTGTTCCGTACTGCCGCACACCACACCGGTCGATTTTCCGGAGCCGCGCGGGTCGAGCCCCACGATGTCGAACTGCCCCAAGCCGACATCGATAAACGTGGAAACGTAATCCTGCGCGCTACCGCCGGGGCCACCGGGGTTGATAAACAGGCTGCCGAGCCTCGGATAAGCCGTAGCCGGGAGACGTTTCATCGCCAATGTGATAGCCCGACCGTCCGGCTGATGCCAATCGAGCGGAGCCAATACGGTGGCGCACTCGTATTTAGTGTCGCACGGCTCCCAGACCACAGTTTGATTGAAGTAGCGCGCGTAGCCGCTACCGGCGGGCGGTTCGGCAGCCCCCGGTATCTTGGGGAGCGTGGAGCGGTCTGGCCCCGGCCACAGATCGTATGTTTGTTTGGGAACGGGTAACTGAAACTCGCCGGATGTGGTGGCAGTCTTGGTGGAGGTGGGGTTTTCAGAGGAGCCGTCATATGGGTTGGGCGCGCACCCCACTAGCAGCAGGACGCTAGCGGCGGTGGCGGCGATGAGCCGAGTTAGAACTCTCATACGGATTACCTTTTCGTTTCCTTTTCATTATCTTTAGCTTGCCAGCAGGCTATCACACTCAGATTAGCGGCGACAGGTCATTCGGCGGCGGTTTCGGGCGCAGGTTGGGTGCGATTCTTGAATGCGGTCGTTGCCGCTGATGTGGCGGCAGTGGCGGCGTTGGACGCAGCAGAGACAGCGGAGACGATGGGGGCGGTGACGCGCTGCGCGATGGGCACGCGGTTCACGGACAGCAGCGGGCAGACGAGGGTTTGGCCGTCGCGGTGCCGTACCAATACGGCCTCAGCGGGGACGGCGAGACCAATCACTTTGCCACTGCCGTGCGGGGTAGTGACCAATGCGCCCCGTTCCGGCGCAGCTTTGGCGAACTCGCGGTACTGCGCCTGTTCGTATGAAAGGCAACATTTCAACTTGCCACAAACTCCGGAGATGCCTACGGGGTTAGTCTGCATCCCCTGGTCACGAGCCAAACGTAAACTGATGGGCTCAAACTTGGCCATCCAAGTGCAGCAACAAAATGTACGACCACAGCTACCGAGCCCCCCGCAAAGCCGGGTGGCATCCCGGGAGCCAATCTGCCTTAAATCGACCCTAGCTTGCAAGGCGCGAGCCAAGTCGGGGACGAGAGCGGAGAAGTCCACCCGCCCTACGGTTTGGAAGTAGATGGCGACGAGCAGGTCAACGGCGGGGTCGCGGTCAATCCAATCGACGGCCAACAACTTCATCGGCAGATTGTGACGAGCGACCAGTTCGCGGGCGGTGACTAGCGCTTTGGCGGCTTGCGCCCGGTTGTGTTGGTCGCGCGCTAAATCTTCGGCAGTGGCAGGGCCGTCACAAATCGGGAGACCATCTGAAGCGTCGGAGGTTTCGGGTTCACCAGGCTGGGTGGTGGCACCCGACATCCAAACGACCTGCGCCACCTCAGGGCCGTATGTCGTCGGATACAGTACGTAATCGCCCACGGCATATGACTGATCGGCGGGGTCCAAATAGTGCAACTGGCCGTGCTGCTCAAAAGCCACTGCCATGATTGCCATAGTGGCACTCTACCGCGTTAGTAGCCAGAGGAGTGCTTGGCTTTGGAAGCGCGACGAATACCATCAATCGCCCAACCTCCGGAACCCAGCACCAGCAGCGTCAGGCCGATGGCGGCGAGCAGCAACTCGAAATCGCCCCGAATGCCCTCAACGCCGCTGCGAAGCGGATCAAACGCGCCCCACTGCATGAATACGATGTTGGCGATGGCCGCGGCAGCGAGCAGGAACGCGGACAAGCGGGTGCCGAAACCGATGAACAGCGCCACTGCGATGAGCGCCAGCACACCAGCTTCCGTCCAAGCGATGAGTTCCGGTTCTGGCGCGCCCCGTTCGGTGAGACGCAGCACGGCGGCATCATGGCGGGTGAACATCTGATACGCGCGGACGCCGATGACCCCGGCGGTGATTAGGCGCAACAGAAACAGCCCCAGTGAGCCGAGCGCTTTATCGTTGTCAGCTTTCGCTGGCGCGACGTGTACATACGGTTCCGGCGGTGGGGTGATCGTCCCCAGTTGGCGGTTGCGCTGTTGCCGTTCCGCTTCGCGGGTGGCTGCATCCACCGCAGCAGCATCGAAAGCTGCCGGGGTGGCGGGGGAAATCTGGGTCTGATACGCAGAGAACGGTTGGCCAGCGCCAGCTGGTGCCCCCCAATCCGCAGTGGGGTACGGGGTGGACAAGCCGGGAGCGGTAGGGGTGACAAGCGGCGCAGTATCCGTTGGGGGCACAGGCAGGGTAGCCACCTCTGGGGGAGTGGGCGGGGCAGCCACCTCATACGGTGCCGGATACGGTGCTGTTTCGGCCTGCGGCAAAGACTCAGTAATCTCTGGCTGGGGAACAGTTTCGGGTTCCGAGGGGGTTACGTATTCCTCCGCAGGTGTTTCCGCTGGGGGGTCAAGCGGCGCTTCAGTTGCCTCTGGCGACTCA
Source organism: Propionibacteriaceae bacterium (assembly GCA_031282235.1). GTDB lineage: Bacteria > Actinomycetota > Actinomycetes > Propionibacteriales > Propionibacteriaceae > WRGV01. The sequence continues at coordinate 3,224 of JAITED010000029.1, forward strand.
GTGGTGGGCACTGTGGCAGCGTCCGTTTCGGGCTGCGGTGTGGTGGTGGAATCTTCACTCATATGAGTGCCTCCTTAACGAGTTATGGTGCGTGGTAGGGAAGAAAGTCACACATCCTCCTCCATTATTCCGTGTTAAAGGCCAATCTGTGGGCACAGACACGGTTATTGACCTCCCAGTGTCAACATCATGGCCTCCAACGCCAACAGCGGGGCGACGTTGCTTTCGATAGCTCGGCGGGCTTGCAAAATGGCATCCAAACTGGCGATAGTGCGCTCCGGAGTGGTTGCGGCAGCGGCAGCAGTGAGGTCAGCGTAGGCCGACAGGTTGATGATGGCTACCGCCGCAGGAGGTTCCGTATCCGTATCGGAGTCAGAGTCTGAGGCGAGGTCAGCGGCGGTGGGGGGGATTGTTACGGCCCCCAGTTGCAGCGCGAGCACGTCACGATACCAAGTGGTGAGTTCGGTGAGCGCGGAATCCAACCTATCGCGTTGCAGCCGCTTTTCGCGGGCTTTCTGTTCCTCGTCCAAACGTTTCAGCGCGCTTTGCGCTTCCCGAGAACGCGCACCCCCCTTCGCGGCGGTGTACAGCGCCTCCGTTTCAGCACGTTCTCTGGTGTTAAGCGCCGCCACCTCGGCTTTGACTTCGCTTTCTGATTTAGCCACAATGTCGGCAGCGGCCTGCAAACACGCCCCAACACTATCGAGCTGCGTTGGGAGTTTCAGCAGTGCTTCGCGCGCTTGACGGGCTACCAGATCACGCGCCAAACCGCGCGCTTTCCCCACATGCCCTCCGGCGATGCGCGCCACTTCGTAAGCCAACTCCGGGTTTACGCCGTCGCGGGAGATGAGCAGTTGCGCGACGGCCGCATCCGTGGGGGACACCAGACGCAGTTCGCGGCAGCGGGAACGGATAGTGGGAATCACATCCTCCGAGCTAGGGGCGCACAGTATCCATACCGTGCGCGGCGGTGGTTCCTCGATGCTTTTCAGTAGCGCGTTGGCACCGTAATCAGTGATCCGGTCGGCATCCTCAATGACGAGCACCTGCCACTTGCGCATCCGGGGGGTCATCGCAGAGCGACGCGCCAACTCGCGGATTTGGTCAACGCCGATAGAAAGTTTCTCAGTGCGCACCAAAGTGACATCGGGGTGAGACCCGGCCAGCACTGTACGACAATCCTGACACTCGCCACAACCGTGCCACTGGCACTGCAACGCGGCGGCGAACGCTTTAGCGGCGGTGGAACGCCCGGAACCCGGGGGCCCAGTGATAAGCCAAGCGTGCGTCATGGCGTGTTCGGCACCATCCACCGCCCGGCGAAGCACCGCCACTGCGCGCCACTGCCCAATCAAGTCAGCCCATACGCCGCTCAACTCGGTTGCTGCGCCATCCGCATCCGAGCGCACCCCAACTGCCTCCGTGTTGGGAGGCCGGGTGGTGGCGGTGGTGTTCACAACTCAAGCATGTCAGATGGGGGCGACAGTTTCAGGTTGAACGCGGCCAGCCGGTCGCGTACTTGCGCAGCGATAGTTTCTCGGGGCAACCGCGCATCAATCACCAAGTAATGCGCCGGGTCGGCAGCCGCAAACTCCAGAAACGCCTGCCGGGCGCGGCGATGCAACGCTAGACCGGCACTCTCCAGCCGGTCTTTTGCGGTCAGCGTCGCCACGGCGGCATCGGGGTCGGCATCCAACAATACGGTGAGGTCAGGGCGTAGGTCATCGGTCGCCCAGCGCGCCACCGCCGTTACCTGTTCCCGAGCGAGTTCGCGCCCGCTGCCCTGATAGGCGATAGCGGAATCTACGTAGCGGTCAGAGACCACCACTAGCCCCTGCTCCAACGCGGGTTGAATCAGTTCAGCAACATGTTGCGCCTTGTCAGCAAGGTATAGCAACGCTTCGGAGCGCGGGCAGATGTCACCGGAATCCGGGTCAAGCAGCAGTTGCCGCAGGTGCCCACCCAACCAAGTAGCCCCCGGCTCAAAAGTGATGAGATGGGGGACATTCGCTTGCTCCAAACTCGCCGCCAACCAGCGCACCTGAGTGGATTTACCAACCGTATCCCCGCCCTCGAAAACGATGAAACGCCCCTTAGGCATCGCTAGGTCTTTTGGTGTTGCGTTGCGTGCTGGTAGGTCGCCCACGGTTACCGGCCTTTGCTCTTAGTCGCCCCGGAGCGGGAACTACTGCTACGGGAGCTGAAACGGCCCCGCGGCGGCGTTGGGCCTTTGGCGCGCTTCTCAGCGAGCAGTTCGGCGGCCTGCGCCAACTCGATAGTGGCGGCATCTACCCCGCGCGGCACCGTCGCATTAGTTTTGCCATCGGTGACATACGGGCCGTAGCGGCCATCTTTCAGCAACACTGGGGTGCCGGTTTCCGGGTCAGTGCCGAGTTCGCGGGCGGCAGCGCTGCTGCGTCCGGCGGCTGTCGCGCGGGCTTGAGTTTTGGGCAGCGCCAACAGCTCCAACGCCTGCTGCAAGCTCACAGTGAATAACTCCTCCTCAGTGGCGAGTTGGCGGTAGTCGCTACCTTTCTTCACATACGGGCCATACGGGCCGTTGGCGGCAGTCACCGGTTCACCATCGGGGGCAACCCCTATTGTGCGGGGCAAACTCAGCAGCTTGAGGGCATCGTCCAAAGTGATGCTGTCGATGTCCATCGCCTTTAACAGGGAGGCGGCGGGCAACTTCGCTTTAGCGGTGGCAGGTTTTACCTGATCAGGTGCCACTTCGGTGACGTATGGCCCGTAACGCCCAACTTTGGCCACCACTTGCCGCCCGGTCTCTGGGTTCACGCCGAGGGCGCGTTCCTGCGAGCCGCCCGTGCCGAGCAGGCCGTAGGCCACAGCGGCGGTCAGCTCGTCGGGAGCCATATCTGCGGGGACATTGCCACGCCGCCCATCCGGAGCTTCGATGTACGTGCCGTATTTGCCCACCCGTACCACTACGTCACTGCCGGATATCGGGAAAGTGGAGAGCGCGCGGGCGTCGATGTCGCCTAACGCGGTGGTGAGCGGTTTCAGCCCAGCGTTATTGGTGGTGGCGTTCGGTTCGCCGCCGTAGTAGAAGTCGCGCAACACGTCCAGCCCTTTGGCTTCACCGGCGGCCACTTGGTCAAGCTGCTGTTCTAAGCCCGCAGTGAACTTGTAGTCCACCAGATGGCCGAAATGCTTCTCCAGCAGCACGGTCACTGCGAACGCCGTCCAAGTGGGCACCAACGCCTTGCCGCGCCGGAACACGTAATCCTTGCTGACGATGGTAGCGATGATGGCGGCATACGTGGAGGGGCGGCCAATCTCCGACTCCTCCAGTTTGGCCACCAAACCAGGCTCTGTGTAACGACCGGGGGGTTTAGTGGTGTGGTCATCAGCGGTTACGGACTTAGCTTCCAAGCTCTGGCCGTCTCTCAGCGGGGGCAGCATTGCGGTGGTGTCGGCGTTGTCATCTTCTTCACCGTCGGGGCGCACCACCGAGTCGACGTATACCAAGCGGAACCCGGGGAACGTCACTGTCTCACCCGAAGCGCTGAACCGCGCGGCATCGCTGCGGCCAAACCCCGGAACTTCGCTGGGTTGTTCCAACTGGGCGTTGATGGTGACCAGAATGCTCTCGCCTTTGGCATCGGCCATCTGCGAAGCGATGGTGCGTTTCCAAATCAGTTCGTACAGTTTGAGTTCATCGCCGCTCAAACCGGTTTGTTCCGGCAGCATAAACGTCTCGCCAGCGGGGCGTATCGCCTCATGGGCTTCCTGCGCGTTCTTGACTTTGGAGTCGTAGACCCGGATGGAGGGGGATAGATACTCGGCACCGTAGCGCTCAGCTATCTGGGTGCGCGCTGCCGCGACAGCCTGCCCGGAGAGCGCCACCGAATCGGTGCGCATGTAGGTGATGAACCCGCCCTCATACAACCGTTGCGCAACCCGCATAGTGCGGTCGGTGGTGAACCCCAGCTTGCGCCCCGCCTCCTGTTGCAGCGTGGTGGTACGGAACGGAGCCGATGGCCGCCAAGTCTTAGGGCGAGCCTCAACCCTAGTCACGCTCCAGTTAGCGGCGAGCAGCAGCGGCACCAACTGGGCGGCAGCCGTAGCGGTGAGCCGGACGGCGTTGCCTTTCAGTTCGCCTTTGGCGTTGAAGTCGCTGCCTGTGGCCACCCGCCGGTCGGCGATGGCGCTCAGTTTGGCTTTGAACTCTGAAGTGTTGGTGGTCAACTGGGCGGTGATGCCGGAGTAATCGGCGGGGGTGAATGCGATACGTTCCCGTTCCCTATCCACCACCAAGCGCACCGCTACGGATTGCACTCGCCCGGCAGAGAGCCCCACGGACATTTTGCGCCACAGCACTGGCGACAGGTCGTATCCGAACAACCTGTCCAGAATACGGCGGGTCTCCTGTGCCTCCACCAAATCAAAATCTAAGTCGCGCGGTTTGGCGACCGCTTCCTGAATGGCTTTGGGGGTGATTTCGTGGAACACCATACGCCTAGTGGGCACGCGCGGTTTCAGTTCCTCCAGCAGATGCCAAGAGATTGCTTCCCCCTCGCGGTCCTCGTCAGTGGCGAGCAGCAGTTCGCTTGAGTCGGCCAGTTCGGCTTTGAGTTTCTTGATGATGGCCTTTTTATCCGGGTTCACCACATAGATAGGGGAGAAGTCCTCGCGCACCCCGGTCACTAAGGTGGCGTCGCCTTTATATTTAATCGGGGTTTCGGAATCTTTGGCAGGCAGGTCGCGCACATGACCGACACTGGCCTCCACGGTGTAGCCCTTGCCCAAGTAGCCCGCGATTTTGCTGGCTTTCGCCGGTGATTCCACAATCACCAACGTCTTTTTTCCGGTGTTGGTTGCCACTGTTCTCCACTCACTTATCCGTTTATCCGCTCCGACACTACCCGAGTGCACCCGCTTGTGCAGCACTCTCGACAGTTGGCGGTCCAAATGGCAGTCTAGGACGAATCGGTGCCGAAACTGTTACTCGTACCAGAAAATCAATCCCATTGCTCTGCACCGCACACCCCGTGGGGGTGGTGTTGTTGGCCACAGCGCTAACGCTAGCTGCGGCACAAGCATCCCCTCCGGCGCGGTAGGCTGCTGCCCCCGCCAGCGCTGCCAAATCGGCTGCGCTACGGGCGCGGTGCAGGCAAGCCACCCAACTGGCCAACGTGAACGCCACCACTGCTGCCGCCACCAGCACCAGCATCACGGTAGCCGTGAGCACCGTACCGGAACCGCGTTGGTCACGGCGTTGGGGGAACAAGCCGCCGCTGGGACGGGTGCGGTGTTGGTGTGGGTTGGAGGTGGCGGGGTGTGGGGTAGTAGGTGGGGGAGAGGGGCGTGGCTCGGGAGTCGGGCGGGGTGGGTGTGATAGTGCGGTTTGGGTGTTGGTTGGTGGTGGGGGATGCGATTGGTTGCGGGTTCATTGCGGCTCCTTTAGTTGTGTTGCGGTGCCCACTAGGTGAATCGGGCCAATCAGCCCAAACCACTCATCGGAACTCACGACCACTTCTACAGTGCGGCCATGGTCAAACACCTGTACGTTTGCTCCGGCGGGAGCGCCCTGTTGCGCTTGGTTCACTTTTTGAGAGTCACCGATGGCGGCGTATCTGGCTACGGCGGCGGCGGTATCGGAACAGCGGGTGTACGTCACCACCAGCGAAACTGCCCAAGCCAAGATAGCGGCCAGCAGTGCGGCGGTGAGTAGCCCCACCGCCAGTTCCAAAGTTGTCATGCCCCGGCTATCCCGTGTTGCGGTGCTGCGGTTACCCAGTGTCTTAATGCACCGGTTATCCGGTTGGGAGTGGCGGTTTAGGCCAACTCCCAACCGGACGAACGGTATTGTTGTGCGGCTCATATCAGATGAATGAGAGGATTGCCGAGAAAATCTTGGCGATGAGACTAGTTACCAGACCGGTAGTTCCACCGGACTTGAATACGGTGAGCAGCACCAGTGCGATAGCGACGGCGGCTAGGATGCCGACGGCGTATTCAGCGGTGGCCATGCCGCGTTCCCCGCGTTGCCGTAATGGCTGCACCCACCCGAAACGGACGGGCACTAACTCGTTCAAACGCGCCTTGATGTTGGACATTTTTTCCTCCTACCCGACTCGACGCACCTTGCGCCCGTGCGGGTTACTCAGTCTCTACAGAGAATTTGCCCAAACCGGCCAACGAGTTTGCCAATTGTGGATAACTTTTCCGATTTTTTGAGTTATCCACAGCCAAAGTGGTCAATTTCCCCGGCATACTGCCACTTCGTTCGCTGCGCTCGCTTCGCGCTAGCCATGACGGGGCGATGACGGGGCGGGTTTGCGCCCCTTTTGAAAAGGGGGTGTATTCGGTATTAGCCCCCTTCCCCGAAGGGGGTGGCAGGCGTAGCCTGTCGGGGGTTATCTTCCTGCGCTGCTCGCCAGTAACCCCCGCCGACTTACGTCGGCACCCCCTTCGAGCAGGGGGCTTCAAATGACCGCTTGCGTCGGCACCCCCTTCGAGCAGGGGGCTTTAACGGGCTTCAACGGGGGATGGCGCGGGGGGCGTGGTGGTTTGCTAGCGCAAGAATCCGCTGGCTAGGGAGCCGATGATGGGGAGCACGCCTACTAACAGGAACGCGGGCAGGTAGCAGGTCATCAGCGGTAGTGCGGATTTGACGCCTACTTGCCGCGCTTGCACCAGCAGGTCGGCGCTTACGCGGTTTCTGTGTCGGACGGCGGCGCGGCGCAGTATCACCCCTAGGCCAGCGCCGGAGTCGGCACCGTGGGCGATTTGGCGCGCTACTTCACCCCAGAGGGGGTGTTCTCGCAGTGTGCGCCAAGCTTCGGCATCGCTTAAACCGATGTCGGTGAGGGCTTGCAGTTCGCGTAATCGCCGCCCCAGCGGCCCAGCTACCACCTGACCGACGGTTGCGGTTGCCGAGCGCAACGGTGCCCCAGTGGACACCACAGCTGCCAACAGTTCCAACGCCGGAGCGAACGCGACGCGCTCTGCAGCCTGATCGCTGGGGGACTCAAACGTTGCGCTGCGCAAACCGGGGGGCATAGATGCCCCTGATAACCCCAATAGCCCCCATACATCCCACAAGTCGGAGCGGAGAGCCAGCCTAGCGGCAAGCAAGCCGAGACGGGCGTTGGGCTTTGGTGCGCGGCTGGGGGCGGCGAGCTTTTCTGTCCAAATCAGCCCGGCACCCGCCAAACAACAGGCACCTAACAAGCACCATTGCCCGAATCCACTACCGGTGATGAACTCTAAAGGGTCGGCGTCCACGGCGTATCCCATCAGGAACCCCACCAGCGGTAGCGCTGCCAGCATTCGCCCAGTGGTACGGGCGGAGGCTAGTTCCGCTTCCCGAGTGGTTTCGCGTTCCAACTCGCGCTCTACGTTTGCTACCACGGCTTGCACAGTTTCGCCGAGCGGCATCCCGGTGCGTATACACACCTGCCAACCATCAGCCAACTGATGCAACGCTTCGCACCCCGAGCGGGCGGCGGCTAGCCGGAACGCTGCTATGGGGCTACTGCCAATCTCTAGCGCCGCTGCCACCGGGACGAACAACTCCGCTTCGGAAGCTGCCGCCCGGATAGCTGTGGCCGGCAGTTCACCGATAGCCAACTGCCCCGCCAGCACGCCGCAGCCGCGTACCATCTGGTCTCGGGTTTGTATGCGCTGTCGCTCTGTAACTGACCGGCGCCACAACCACCGCGCCACTGCCAAAACCACCGCAGCACAAACCGCCCAGAGACCAACAGTGGGGAACGCCAAAGTCACGATTAACGCGCTCAACCCCAACAGCCATCCGGTGTAGTCGCGCGGGGTGGGCACCAAAGCGCTGTCGGCTTCCGTATCGCTAACTCCCCCAGCCAGCGCCGCACCCGACCGGGGGAGCCGTAACCGAGTTCCCCCACCTTTCAAGCACCACAGCGCCAATATCACAGCTCCAATAGCCAACCACACCATCAGCCGCCCTCCATTCCCGGTTCCAACAACTGCATTAAACGTTCATAGCCCGGCGCGGGAGTCAGTGTGCCGTTACTGGTGAACGTTAGCGCAGGGACAACTTCAATAAAAGAACTGTGGCGCACCACCACCCCCAACTGTTCCACCAAACGCTGCCCACTTGAGTGACGTTTCAACGACACCACTACCTGTAATGCGCTGGCCGCTTGGGCGTGGCAGGCATCGCGCGACATACCAGCGAGCGCCGCCAACGCCTCTAAACGCGCCGGGACATCCACCGCCGAGTTGGCGTGGATAGTGCCACAGCCGCCCTCGTGCCCGGTGTTCATGGCAATCAACAGGTCGGTCAACTCCGCGCCGCGCACCTCGCCTAACACCAGCCGGTCGGGGCGCATCCGCAACGCTTGGCGCACCAAATCGGTGAGCGTAATCACCCCCGCGCCCTCAGAGTTCGCGTGCCGCGCTTCCAAACGGACACAGTGCGGATGATTAGGCAACAGTTCCCGAGAATCCTCAACGATGACGATACGTTGATTCGCAGGCACCTCCTCCAGCAAAGCCCCTAACAGGGTGGTTTTGCCCGAGCCCGTACCGCCGCTGACTAGGAACGCCACTTTGGCGCGCACCATTGCGCGCAACAACTCAGCTAACTCAGACGGCATGGAACCGTTTGCCACCCAAGCCTGCAACGGCATCCCACCGGAAGCCGGAACGCGCAGCGAGATGCAAGTGCCCGGCTCGGCCAACGGAGCCAATACGGCGTGCAGCCGGGTGCCATCAGCTAAACGGGCATCGACGCAAGGGGTGGCATCGTCCAATCTCCTCCCGGCGCTGGTCGCCAAACGCACCGCCAACGCCCGTACCGCCGACTCATCCGCAAACGGTGAAGCGATAGGCGTCAGTTCGCCGTAGCGTTCAATAAACACCTGCCCAGACCCATTCACCAATACGTCGGTGACACCGGGGGAGCGCAGCAACGGCTCCAGCACCCCTGCCCCGATACTGCCGACCCGCAACGCCCGCAGCGCTTCCGCCACTAGAGCATCGGAGACCATCAACTTCTGGTTGCGCAGCCCAGACACCACATCGTCTGGGGCGTACGCCCGCCCCAACCGCGCAAGATACGAGCGCAGCGCCGCCAGATTAATCCGGGTGCCTAAGTCTTGTTGCTCGCTAACGCTCACTTGAACCATCGCGCCACCCCAATCCGTTTACTTTCAGGAGCAGCGGGCAGTGGCGTTTCGCCCAGCAGTGCGCGCAACAGTTGGTCAAGGTTGGCTGCCAGTGCTCCCCGGGCTCGACCGGGAGGGTCGCCAACCTCCGCGTCATACGGCAACCGCTTGTAGTGGTGAAACTTCCCCAACACCGGCATCCCTAACACTTCAGCGGCTAACCCCGGAGTTAGCCGCCACCCCGGGCCGGAGCGCAGCACCACTTTGGCGGTGACACCCGCACCCAAATCGTTAAGACGCGCTTTCGCCGCCGCCAATCCGCGCACTTCAGCGGCCACCACGGCCACCGGATGGCCCTCCCGCACTGAACTGCGCCCTTGGTCAATCACCACCAAATCGTGACTGCGCCGCAGCGACGCCAACACGGCACGCAACGCCTCATCCGGCACCACAGTTGCGCCCGCAGTTCCCGACGCGGCCACCAAATCAACCCCAAGTAGCTGGGGTAATCGCCCGCTCAGTTCACCGATATGTCCTCTGGCACTAGCCAGTTTGTCCCAGCGCCACCCCGGCTCCTGCTCCGCAGAAAACAACAGGTCAACGCCGCCACCGCCCGAGTCAGCTTCCACCAGCGCCACTTTTAACCCCTGTTTCGCTGCCCGTACCGCCAATCCGGCGGCCAAAGTGCTCGCCCCCACGCCGCCGCTACCGCCAAAGATACGCAACATGCGGGCTTGGTGACCGGTGGCAGCCTCATCCGCTAACAGCGCCGTCAAAAATCCTTGTTGTTGCGGCAATAATACGGTGGGGGCGTTAAGCGGCGTTGACCACGCCAACAGCGCATCTGGGGTGGTGCCCACCAGCTGTAACTCTAAGCCGTCGGGCAACCCCATCCCCACTAGCGCTGCGGCTTTATCCGCTCCCACTAGCACTAACGCGGCGGAGGCTGCCAGCGTGGCCAACCGTGGGACATCGGGCAGCACCCGTAACACGCACCCCGCCGCAGCCGCCGAGGCTTCTACCATCTCGCTGAGCGCCGCATCGCCGCTCACTAAAACTGCTGTTTTCATACCCAGTCTTTACGCAGAAAAATCGAAAACCGGCCAACGAATTTGAAATTGTGGATAACTTTTTTGCTATCAGACGCGGCTGTGGATAACTTCACTCCCATTTGACCATATTTGACCATATTTGACCCCATTCCATTCGGAGTGTTCGGAGCGCCCTGAAGCGGCAGCGGGGGTTAAAGACATAGAGTATTGAGCATGGCAACCGGTCGCTTTGAGTTCCCGTCCGCAGCCGTGGGTTGGCTGACCGCCGGGTCTGAGCGTCATGCCCCCATGCTGGTGCTGTCGGCCACGCCCAAAGTGCCGCGCCTGTTGGCCGATGCTGGGTTTGACGTAGTGGTTGCGGTAAGAGACCAAGATGCCGCCCCCCGATTCGCGGCAGTTCCGGGGATACGCAGCGTCGTCGCCCGCGCTGAGGCGCTGCCGTTCGCAACGTATGGAATCGGTACGGTGGTGGCGTATCAATCACTAAACCGCTTCGCCCCCGGCCTAGCGATGCCGGAGTTGGCGCGGGTGCTGCACCCTCAGGGGCATATCGCGGTCTGCTACTTCGTGCGCGACGATTCCGTGCCTTGGGTGAAGCGGCTGGTGGCCATGATGCGGGAGATAAACCCGAACGCTATGTCCTCCGATGATTTGGCGCAGCATCAGGCACTCACCACCTCCAAATACTTCCCAAACCCCGAGAACAAGGACTTTCGGGTGTGGATGCCCATCAGCCGCACCGATTTGTTGGCCATGATTGCTAGGCAGCCCGAGGTGGGCGCGCTGAGCACTACTGAGCGCAATAAGCTGTTGGATACGGCGGGCAACATCTACGATACGACTGCCAACGGTGGCGAACTGCGGCTGCCGTATCAACTGCGCTGCTGGCGCGCTGGAGTTGACCACGCCGAGTTCACGCGCCCAGTCAGGCTCGCGGACGCTGGCCTTATCATCTCCCTTTGACATCAAAGTCGGGTTACGCTTATTTAATACATAGCGCTACGTTAAATACGGCAAGCGCAAGGCTTGAAAAAGGTTAGGAGTTCGCATGGCACACGTAGCCCAGAACATCACCACCATTATGACCGATGGTCCGGCGGTGCTCGCAGGGGTGAAAGACCTTGCCGCCGCCGAATTGAAGCCCGCAGTCAAGGCCGGGGCGGTGGGCACCGGGCTGTTTGGGGCCACTGCGACGGTGGGGCTAGCGGTGCTACGGTTCGCGCTGCTCACGTTCGCTTTCCTGTTCTCCTACCTTTACACCGTCATCTTTGACGTCAGCTACCCCGCGGGGCTTATCTTCGGGTTCGCCACCATGACGCTGCTCGCTTTAGCGGTGACTGTGGTGTTTGCCCTAATGGGAAGCAAACAGTTTAAGAAAGTACATGGGCCTAAGGCAGCGCTGGAACAGTTGCGCGAGTCCATACTCGCCGTCACCAACGCTGCCGCTGCCGGAAGCACGGAGGCTGCCGCTGGGATACATCCCGCCGCTCCAGCTGACGCCACTACCGCCGCGCCCGTCGTCGCAGACAGCGCCGGGGACGAACCCCCAGCCAACTACGTCACCGACCCGCTGCTGTCCAACTCCAAGTCGACGGCGACAACCAACTTTTAGCGAAAGCCCGCCGATTGTTGCCGCCACCGTTTACGTACCCGCACCTAGCCGGAGTGGAGATGGGCGCATGAGAGAGTATCTGCTGCTACTGGCACCCGCCGCCAACCGGGTGTACGCCGCCGCCACCCCGACTCTCGCTGCGGCAGAATTAGCGTTGACTAGCTCTTTTGAGGACGCTAACCCCACTGAAATCGCCGGGGTCAACTACGTATCGTTCCAAAGCCCGGCACTGACCCCGGAGCAGTTAGCGCTAATCGCCAAGCAGTCAGCCGCGCTGGCGCTTTTCGAGCGGGTTGGCGCTGACCTGCGCCCCACCCCGCTGCCGTATTCGTTCGCTATGGATGAAGATTTGGTCACTATCCCTAAATATCATGGCAAAACCAACGAACAGTTCACGCAGTTGCTGCTGAACGTGACCTTGGCCGCCTGCGCGACCGGCAGCCCCCGCCCCGAGGTGCTTGACCCGTTGGCCGGGCGGGGCACCACGCTCACCACCGCTTGGCGTTACGGGCTGAACGCATACGGCGTAGAGGTCGACGTGAAAGCGTTCGAGGCGCTGGCCGCGTATCTCAAAACGTATCTGCGCAGCAAGCGCTACAAGCACGCCGCCGACATCACCCCGGTGCGGCGCGATGGCAAAATGTTGGGGCGCCGCTTTGATGCGGCCTTGAAAGACGACCCCGGCCTGCAACTCACCGTATTCAGCGGCGACACCCGCGACGCTGCCAGCCTTTACGGCAAGCGCCGTTTTGATTGCATCGTCACCGATGCGCCATACGGAGTGAGCCACGGCGCGTATGATGCAGGCAATTACGATACGCCCACCGCCCGCCCAGCCCGCTCCACCCAACCTCTGACTGCGGATAAAACCCATAGTCAGACCCAGATTCATACCCGGAGCCGCTCGCCAGAGGCGCTGTTAAGCGAAGCCATCCCGGTGTGGGCTAGCCAACTAAAACCCGGCGGTGCGCTGGGAGTGGCCTACAACACTTTCACCCTGCCCCGCGAGCGGCTGTTGCACATCTGCGACACCGCCGGGCTGAAACCGCAAGTCGGCGGCGCTTGGGAACAGTTGATACACCGGGTTGACCAAGCCATCCGGCGCGATATTGTGGTAGCGGTTAAGGACAGGTGAAAAGCCAGATGAGCAAACTGAGCAAGAGTAAACGGCCAACCGGCCCCCTCCAATCTGCCGCGTCACCCGCGCCACAAGGGTTTTTCGCTAGGTTGGGTGTGGTACGGCTGCGCATCCTGATAGCGGTGATGGTGGTGTCACTGTTCGGCCTCATCTGGTACGCGGCCTCCCGACCCTCCAACTCCCGCCCTGCGCCGCCGGTGATCTCTACCTCCACGCTCCCCACTGCCACGCACGGCACCGACGGGCTTCAAGCTGTGCCGCCAGATCAGCCCGAACTCGCCCAAACTATCGCTTTCCTAGAGTCAAAATACCTAGTGAGCCTCGGGGTGGCCATCGCGCCCATCTCCATACCGGGGCGAGCCAACATGTACCCATGGCACGCGGGCACCCTAGCTACCGGGTTGGCGTGGGATACCACGGACATCGCCATCGCCGTCGCCGTATTGCGCGAGCCCAAAAAGCCCGAGGATCCGGAGTACCTCCTCAACCGCGCGCTGCACGAATCGTCACCCGCCGGTGACATGGCGTTATGGCAGTTCCTCGGCGTGCCAGAGGAGGCTGCCGCGAAAACGATGGCGATATTGGCCGAGTACGGCGACCCCGACACCGAAGTGCCAGCGGGCTCAACCGACTCAGCCAACCCCGACCTGCCGCCGTATACACAGACCCGCTGGGCACTGGCCAATCAGGCGGCGTTCGCTGGAGCCATGTACTGCTCCGAACCCGGCCAACAAGCCCTAAAACACCTAACTCTGCTGCACCGCGACTATACGTATGGCCTAGCGCTGCTGCCCGGTTCCGCCGTGAAAAGCGGTCAAGGTGTCGAACTCGGCGGTGCCACCAGCATCCGCCAAGTGGGCATCGTATCGCCGCCCGGCGGGGTGCCTTACGCGGTGAGCATCCAAGTGGTCGCCGTAGACGGCACCGCCGACACCGCCAAAGCCGCCCTAAACGAGCTAGCCCCCGCCGTTTTGGCTTTCACTAGTGGCATTGAGGGCTACTGCTGAACAGTTGCGGGGTTAGCGTGAAGTTTTACGCTAAAGTTCGTACATGAGTAAACGCGAACCCACCGCCATTGATGCCCTGGCTGAAAAATACTTCCAAGAGACCGTCGCCGCTTCTCCAATAGCGTTGACGACGTTAGGGCGCGATGAGCGTCAGGATGAATACGACGACTTCACCCCTGCCGAAGTGGAGCGTACCTATCAGCGCAACAAGAAACTGTTGGCCGATTTGGCGGCGCTCACGCCGGTAGACGACGTGGACGCAGTGACCGCATCGGTCATCAACGAGCGCATCGGGCTGGCGGTGGAGACGCACGAGAGCCACAACGACCTAGTGGAGATTAACGGCATCTCATCCGGGCTGGCCGAGATTCGCTCCGTATACGAAATGATGCCGACCGATACGCCCGCCCAGTGCGAAACCATCGTGCGCAGGCTACATGCCTTGCCAACGGCTGTTGAGCAGTGGTTTATACGGCAGTTAGCTGGCATCGAGTGGGGTCACAAACCGGCCACTAGGCAGGTGCAGCTGCTCATCGAACAGGCCACCGGCTGGACTAAGCCCGGAGCATTTTTTGATACGCTCGCCGACTCGGTAGCGCCGAAACTGAACGCTGAATACGCAGACAAGCTGGCCACCGGGGTTACGTATGCCAAAGAGGCTTATCGCAAGGCTGTGCAGCGGCTCACCGACGAGGTGTTGCCGCTGGCCACCACTACGGACGGCGTGGGCGAGGAGCTATACGCGCTGAAATCGCGTGATTTCATCGGCAGCGCCGTCAACCTGCGTGAGATGTATGAATGGGGCAAGCAGGAGGTGGCGCATCTGGACGAACTGCAGCGCGAGACTGCCGCTAAACTGCGCCCCGGTTTGAGCATCCGGGAGACCAAAGAGGCACTCGACGTTGACCCGACGTATCAGCTAGTGGGAACCGATAATCTGCTCATCTGGATGCAGGCGCGTATCGATGAAGCGCTGCACGCGCTGACCGACACCCACTTCGACATTCCGGAGCCGCTGCAGACCCTTAAACCGCGCATCGCCCCCACCACCGACGGTGGCATCTGGTACACCAGCCCCAGCGACGATTTCAGCCGCCCGGGTCAGATGTGGTGGTCTGTGACGCCAGACGCCAAGAGTTTCGGCACTTGGTCGGAGCTGACTACGGTGTATCACGAGGGCGTGCCCGGTCATCACCTCCAGATTGCCACCGCTGTATATCACAAGGACACCCTCAACTCGTATCGCCGTTTTGGCGCGTGGACGTCGGGTCACGGCGAAGGTTGGGCGTTATACGCCGAGCAGCTGATGAGCGAACTGGGGTTCTTGGAGGATCCGGGCAACCGGCTGGGGATGCTAGATTCACAAGCCATGCGTGCCGCCCGAGTGGTCATTGACATCGGCGTACACTGCGGCTTCGAGGCTCCCGCTGAAGTCGGTGGCGGCGAGTGGACGTTCGAGAAAGCGCTCACTTTCTACAAGAACCACTGCTACATGGCCGAGGGGCAAGCCCTTTTCGAGGTAAACCGCTACTTCGGTTGGCCCGGTCAAGCCCCAGCGTACAAAATCGGCCAGAAAGTGTGGCTAGACTTACGCGACGAGGTCAAACGCCGCGAGGGTGCCGCTTTCAACCTGAAAGATTTCCACATGAAAGCCCTCCGTATCGGCGGTGTCGGCCTAGACACCCTAAAGTTTGCTTTACTAGGGTAATCGGATTCTGACAGCTGCTTTTGCGCTGTTGGTTTAGAACGCTGCTTTTGTGGGTGGGTGTTCTGGTTTTAAGGTGTCGCGGGGGACGCTCCGGTGCGTGCGAATGATTCTCGCACGCCCCTCCACTCTGTGACTCCCAAATCCCGGACGCTCCCTTACGGGACCGCGGCGGGCATGGGAGCCAAGCCCCCGCTCGTACCTTAAACCCAGAACAC
>JAITED010000058.1 GCA_031282235.1 Propionibacteriaceae bacterium
GAAGCCCGGGTTGTTGGCAACGATACCGACTGCACGGCCATCGAGCCTAGCGAACGCCACAACGGCGTTACGCGCGTACTCTTCCTGCACCTGAAGAATCGAACCGGTGTCGAAAATCCGCCCCAACATGTCGAGCAGATCGTAGGCCTTGTTGTCATCATCAGGAATGATTTCGTTGAGCGCCTCATCCATACGGGTGGGGGAGTCTTTCGTCGCTACCAACGGGGTGTCCTCGTTGTTGTTCTGCGGCAGATAACTCAGAATCTTCTTTACCAACTCGATGGCGGCATCGTCGTCGGGAGCCCGGAACTGCGCCACGCCGGAGCGCTGCGTGTGAACCGTGGAACCGCCGAGTTCTTCCTGCGTGACATCTTCACCGGTGACGGACTTAACAACGCCCGGGCCGGTGAGGAACATGTAGGAAGTACCGTCAACCATGATGGTGAGGTCGGTCAACGCTGGTGAATACACCGCGCCACCGGCACAGGGACCCATAATCACAGAGATCTGCGGGATCACGCCGCTGGCGAGTACGTTACGGCAGAAAACTTCGCCGTACGCAGCCAGGGAGTAGACGCCCTCTTGAACGCGGGCGCCGCCCGAGTCGTTCAAGCCGATGCAGGGGATACCTGCTTCGAGACAGAGATCCTGGATTTTGTTAATCTTCTGAGCCTGCACCGAGGAGAACGAGCCACCCAGGATGGTGAAATCCTGAGCGAACACGCCAACGGAACGCCCGTTGACCTCGCCGAAGCCGGTCACAACGCCATCACCAGGGAACTTCTTCTTATCCATGTCGAAGTCAATCTTGGTGTGTTGTGCCAGCGCGCCGAGTTCAAGGAACGTGCCCTTGTCTAGGAACTTATCGATGCGCTCACGAGCGGTGTATTTGCCGCTCTGGTGCTGTTTGTCAATGGCGGATTGCCCGCCACCGAGCAGGGAGCGCTCACGCAACTCCCGGAATTTCGTTAATCTTTGGTCGGCCATCTCACTTCCTTGTTCGCGCCGTGCCAGACCGCGGCCTTAAATAACAACTAGTCAGGCATGTTACCGGCAGGCAGATGCCTGTCGGAACTCAACTACCCTAGCACGAGCATTAGTAACATGTCGCATACGCCACCGCATAATGAACATCGCGCGTCGGGTCTACCTGTTGTATCTTTAATTTATCGCTTCTTTAAGCGTTTGGACGAATGCAACGGTTAAACGTCAGGAGGACGTGATGACTAACAAAACTAGTGTTTTCAACCTTATGGGGCTATTACTCATCCCGGTGGGCGTGGCGCTCGATTTTGCGCTCGGCAGTTTGGCACTCACCCTCAAGCTACCCATCTTCTTGGATTCCGTAGGGCATATCTTGGCAGGTGCCCTAGGCGGCCCGGTCATCGGTGCCGTCACCGGTTTCTTGGGTGTAATGACCAACTCAATGTTTGCAGCGGACGCGGTGGTTTGGGCGTTCCAAGGCGCAGCTATCGGTTTAGTGGTCGGGTTGTTGGCGTGGACGGGGCTGTTGAAAGGTTGGCCGAAGATCATCTTGTCAACTGTGATTGTCATCGTGCTTTCTGTTGCCATGTCGGCGGGCATCAGTTACGTGGTGTACGGCGGCTTTGATGGCTACGGCATCTCGGCGGTACGCGCTGCGCTGGTGAAGGCTGGTATGTCGCTGGAGTTGGCTATCGTGCTTACGTCGTTTGTCGCGGAGTTTATCGACAAAGTGTTGTCAATGGCGGTGCCGGTGGTGGTTATCGGTCTGATGAGTGACCGGCTGCTGCTGAAGTTCCCGGTGGGGCCGGCGCTGCGCGACCTAGAGTTGGAACCTGAGGTGCCGAGTGCAGCCCCGAGCGCAACAACGCCGGGCGCGGGGTCTGGATACGGTACATACGGTGATAACTGATACGACGATAACTAGGGCGTTTGTGAGTGTTACCCCGGCTGCTGCGGTGGCGTTTGCAGCTCGCCTCCATCACTTATCAGTGCTAAGTGAGTGAGTGACGCACGGCGTATGTACGAGCCAGTAGCCCCGATAGGCAACGCCATCCAGCGCGCCAACCCTTTAGTTGTGTGCTGCTTGGTGGTGTGCTGCCTAGTGGCTGGGCTGTTCATCGGCCCAAAATACCTGCTGGTTTTCCTGCCGCTGTCGGCGCTGCTGGTGGCGTATGCAGGCTATCTGAAACGCTATCTGTTGCTGCTGGCGGCGGTGATGCTGCCCACGGTCACGCTGATGTTCGTGCTGCAGTTGTTGGCGAATGAGGGCGGGGCGGTGTATTGGCAGTGGTGGATTATCCGGCTCACCGAAGTGGGGCTGGGCAACGCCATACGCTACACCGCTCGGTTTATCACCATCGGTTCTGCGGTGTTCACTATCGCCTGTTTAGTACGGCTGCCGCGTTTCACCAGGGCGTTGGAGCAGTGGGGGATTAACCCCAAAGTGACATACGTACTGCAATCCACGGTGCTGATTATCCCGGAGATGAAGAAGCGCGCGGACGTGATTATGGATGCGCAGCGCGCCCGGGGCATTGAGACGGATGCCAACCTCAAGGTGCGCATGAAGGCGCTGATACCGGCGGCGGCTCCGCTGATTTTGAGCGCGCTCACCTCGGTGGAGGAGCGGGCGTTGTCGCTGGAGGCGCGGGGGATGACCCTGCCGGGCAAGCGTACCGCGCTGCTACAAGTGCCGGATTCAATAGTTGATAAAGTGGTTTGCGTATTGGCTATCTTGGCTTGTGTAGCGGTGATAGTGGCGATTCAGTCGGGGTGGTGGCAGCCATGAACGACACCGCTAAAGCTGCTGCAGCGATAGAGATAACTGGGCTTTCTTTCACGTATCCGTTATCCAGACATCCGGCGCTGCGCGGCATAGATTTGACGGTCGCGCCGGGGGAGTGGGTGTCCATCATCGGGGCGAATGGGGCGGGGAAGTCCACGCTCGCTCAGGCGATTCGTGGGTTGGTGCCGCAGTTTTCGAAAGGCGAACTGGACGGTACGGTACGGGTGCGCGGTCGGGATTTGGCGGGGGGCAGCGTGGGCGAACTCACGGCAGACGTGGGTTACGTATTCCAAAACCCATTCACCCAGATGACCGGGGTGGCCACCACCGTGTACGCCGAACTGGCTTACGGACTGGGCAACATGGGGGTGCCGCCGGAGGCAATACGCAGTCGCGTCGATGCGATGCTGGAGGCGACCAATCTGGTGCCGCTGGCGGCGCGCAGCCCGTTTGAGCTTTCCGGTGGGCAACAGCAGCGCGTGGCGTTGGCGTCCATTCTGGTGATGGAACAGCCGATTTTGGTGATTGACGAACCCACCAGTCAGTTAGACCCAGAGACTACAGCGGCGATGTTTGAGCTGATTGCGACCGCCCACGCTGCCGGGCGCACCGTGGTGCTGGTGGAGCACAAGATGGAGCAGGTGGCGCGGTTCTCTGACCGAGTGATACTGCTCTCCGACGGCGAGATAGCGCTGAGCGGCACGCCCGCCGAGGTGTTCTCCAACCCGGCCTGCGAACGCTACGGGGTGCGGTTGCCGGAGGCCATGTATCTGGAGCGGGCGCTGGAGCGCCGGGGGTTCGTACTGCCGGGGCGGGCGCTCTCGGTTACGGAACTGGCCGGGCAGTTGCAAAAGTTGGGGGCGCATCCGGTGGGCGCTGGAGAACCAGCGGAGATACCGGATACGACGACGGTTGCGAAGCCTGCGGAGCCGGAACCGGTCATAATACGGAAACCGCTTAACGGTGAGCCGCTGGTGGAGATTGATAATGTGAGCTTCACGTATCCCGGCGGGGTGGAAGCGGTACATGAAGTGAGTCTGGCGCTCAGCGCGGGGGAGTCGGTGGCCATCATCGGCCAAAACGGAGCCGGGAAAACCACCCTCGCCAAACTGGTGAACGGGCTGCTGCGCCCCAGCAGTGGGGAAGTGCGCATCGCGGGGCACGCCACCACCGAGTGGACGGCAGCTGAAACCGCGCGGCGCGTGGGGTACGTATTCCAAAACCCCGATGACCAGATTTTCAACAAAACTGTGCTGGATGAAGTGGAGTACGCGCTGCGTCGCCTAGGGTTGCCGGAGGTCGAACGGAAGCGCCGCGTTGATGCAGCGCTGGAACTCACCGGATTAAGCGATAGGCGTAGTGCGAACCCGTATGATTTGCCGCTCAGTGTGCGCAAGTTTGTCACTATCGCTTCCGTAATCGCGCTGGACACCGCGGTGCTGCTGTTTGATGAGCCCACCGCCGGGCAAGATTTGGCTGGCCTGAACCGGCTCATCGCCATCCTGCGGGAGCTGTCCCGGCGCGGCAAAGCGGTGGTGACCATCACGCACGACATGGAGTTCGTATCACAACACTTCGCTCGTACCATCGTGATGGCGGACAGGCAGGTGCTCGCCGACACTCCCACTGAGCGCACCTTCTACCTAGACGCAGTGATAGCAAAAGCGATGGTGAATCAACCCGCGTTTGTGCAGTTGACTAGGCATTTCTGTGCCTCCGACATCGGGCTTAGCATGGACAAACTGGCCGACGTCATAGCCCAATCTGGCGCCAATACGGGGTAGTCGCCGCAGCGGGCACCGCTTAGATTTGGCCGATGTCCTGCAACAAATCCTGATACCAGCCCAACGTCGCGTCAAACGGCTTATGCCCAGCGATACGCTTGAAATCAACGGTGGTGAGTTCGTCGTTTGCTTCCTCATCCAAGCCGACAACCCCGGAGCGCCCGGCCAGCGCGGAGGTCACTGCCAGTACGGCGCTGCGCTGGATGAGCGCCAAATCCTCGGCGTTTGAGGGCGCAGAACGGCTAAAGTAACCGGACTTGAACACCAACACTTTCTTCGCCCCAATCAGCGCCGCGAACTGGTTGGCAAACCACTCCCCAGGGTTGATGGCATCAAGTTTGACGTGCCCAAAAGCGTCGCGCGGGATGTCAACCCCAGCTTTCTCCAGTTCGGAGATGATTTGGCTCACCCCGGCACCCTCTGAGATGAACAGGTTGACGCATCCAATTTCATCCATCACCGCCTTTAGGCGCTCTGCTTCGGCGGCGATGGCGACCGGAACCTCCGGGATGTACAGCGCGTGTACGTCCCAGGATTCCCGGGTTAGCCCCACCTCCGGTAGCCACTGCTGCGCATCAAGCCAAGCGCGGTAACGGCGGGTGGTCTCGGCGGCGAGATAGCCGCAGTTGCGCCCCATAATCTCATGCACGATGAGTACGCGGGAGTTGGCGTTGTGTTCCGCGATGACGTTGGTGGCGAACTTGGCCCCTTGCTCCGCTGCCGTCCAAGCCCCCAGCGACTGCCGAATCGGCACGATGTCGTTGTCAATAGTTTTTGGTAAGCCAACCACAGTGAGCGGGTATTGGTTTTCACTCAGATACGCTGCCAAATCAGCGGCAGTGGTGTTGGTGTCGTCCCCGCCGATGGTGTGTAGTACGTCCACGCCGTCTTTCACCAACTGGTCGGCGGCCATCTGGAGCGGGTCAACTCCCTCCGGCACCAAACCGCGCCGTACCAAATCGGCGGTGTTGGTGAGTTTCACCCGCGAGTTGCCGATGGGGGAGCCGCCGAAAGCGTACAGCCGGGCGATATGGGACTTGATTTCGGGGGTGAACGCGATGCTATCACCTTGCAACAGCCCTTCGTATCCGTGCCGGTATCCGATGATTTCAACCTCGGGAGCCACCTGCGAATACTGCTCCACCAGCGCAGCGATAGCGGATGACAAGCAGGGGGCGTACCCGCCCGCGGTGAGAAAAGCGACCTTAGCGACCGTATGTGACATTGGCGTTCCTAATCAGTTCATAGCCCACCTTAAACAGCAGGCCCCTAGCAGTTTTTGCGCTACCAGCTTAGCCGCTTGTCCCGCTAGGCGATGGCGTTCAGCAACTCTTGGCGATGTTCCCGCAGTGCCCTAATGGCAACCGAGCAGCGATAACGTATCATCGCCGGGGTCGTATCGTGCACTCTGGCGGCCTCTACTGGGGTTAAGCCCGCTAGGTATACGCTGCGCAGCACCCGAATAGATGCGGCTGGGATGAGCTTACGTCTGGCAGCTAGCTCAATGATTTGTTGGCCTGCAAGCGGCAGTTCGTCTTGCCCCTCGAACTCCGCGCAGTACGCCGTGTGGGGTTCGGGGAGTTCCGCCATCGCTATCTCGTGTAATTTGACGGCGTGTTCTCGCGAGAGCAGCTTCAAAGCGTCAAGCGCTATGTTTATGAGTACGGCACGGCGGCGTTTAGCCACAGGGTGCCGCATAATACGTTCCCAGGCGGCTGCGCTGTAGTCTGCGAGGTCAAGGGCAGGGTCACGCCGACACTGCCAAGCGAGCCGGGGAGCTAGCGCCCGCAGCACCAACTCACCTGCTGCCCGGTTCCCCTCCTGCGCCTGAATGAGCAGTTCGAGCGCCAAACTATCGTCACCAGCGCGTAGCTGTTTAATAATGATTTCTACTGAAGTATCCGCAAGCCCGGCGCTCAACGTATCAATACGATATGTGAGCTCATCGCCGTAAATTTGCGCAACAGTTTTAACCGAAAACACCGATTGCATATCCAAAAGTATCGGTAGTGAATTGTATTAAAAGTAATGATTGAAACGTACTAAACGAAAGGTCTTGGATGTTTTATAGCCTTTTTTCGAAAAATCAATAAAAATTGGCTGTGGATAACTAGCTTTGCCCCCTTGACTTTGTGCAAGTATTTCTTTGTGCGGGGCCTCGCATAATCTCGGAAAACTAAGCCGTAATCACCGAAAAGGAAGAAAACATATGAACCAGAACACCAAACGAAAGCAGCTAATGCGCGA
>JAITED010000109.1 GCA_031282235.1 Propionibacteriaceae bacterium
CGGAGTTAGTGCCGTGATTGTTTCCATTGACCCCACTTCGCGGGTGCCGCTGGGGGAGCAGTTACGTTCGCAGTTGGAGCGGCTCATCCTCTCCGGCGAACTGCCGCCGGGCACCCAACTGCCCCCGATTCGCCATCTCGCCGCTGACTTGGAGTTGGCGCGGGGCACAGTGGCCGGGGTGTACGAAGAGTTGGCGGGGGAAGGTTACATCATGGCCGCCGGGCGGCGCGGCACCATCGTCACCGATATCCGCACCCTGCTAGGCGCAGATACGGATCGTGCCGCCGCAGAGTTGGCGCACGCCGCCGACCATCTAGCCTTGTTAGCGCGGCAATCAGGGTTAGATGTTCCCGCCGCGCACGCCGTACTGGATGCCGCCTTTCAACGCTTAGCGTAATCCGTTCTTTCAATGCCCCCTTCCCCAAGGGGGGGTGGCAGGCGTAGCCAATCTTCTAAAGCCCCCTTCTTGAAGGGGGTGGCAGGCGTAGCCTGTCGGGGGTTATCTTCCTGCACCGCTCACCAATAACCCCCGCCGACTTCGTCGGCACCCCCTTCGAGCAGGGGGCTTCAAGTGGGCGACTTCGTCGGCACCCCCTTCCCCAAAGGGGGCAAACTTCGGCAGCCAGCTGGGGTGCGCTCAGCGGTAGTTTACGAACTGTACCGCGAAATCTAGGTCGGCTTCGCGGACTAACTGCTGCACTTTCTGAAGGTCGTCGCGGCTTTTAGAGGTGATACGTAGCTGGTCGCCTTCGATGAGGGCGCGTACCGACTTCGGGCCGGTGTCGCGTATGAGCTTGCTAATCTTCTTAGCGCCCTCCTGCGGAATGCCCTGCTGCATAGTGGCACTCATGTGCCAGGTTTTGCCAGAAAGTTTCGGATCGCTGGGTTTTAGCGCTTTGAGGTCGATGCCGCGACGTACCAGTTTGCTCTGAAACACATCCCAGATGGCTTTTACACGTTCCTCACCACTGGCTTCCATAGCGATCACATCACCCGACCACTTGATGCTCGCCCCCGTATCCTTAAAGTCGAAGCGAGTAGCGACCTCTTTGGCCGCCTGATTAAGGGCGTTGTCAACCTCTTGTCGCTCCACTTTGCTCACGATGTCAAACGAGCTGTCACCTGCCATGCGCTGTGTCCTTTCTGATTCGTCTACAAGCTAGATTAGCGCGGTTCGCTCTCTTATTCGTGCATCGGCTAGCGGCCTGCGGCGTAGCCTTGGGCACCGCGGGGGTTGGCGGCAGCGCCCAACAGGCCGGTTTCGGGGTCGTATGTTACGCAAGAGAGCCGCCCGAGCGTCCAACTGCCGGAGCGGGTGATACGGTGCCCGCGCCGCTCCAAACCGGCGATTACGTCGTCCCCGATTCGATCCTCTACGGCGGCTCCGCTCGGCTCCCAAGTGCGCGGCCAGAACGAGCCGGGGGAGGCGGTGGAGTGCAAGTTCGGCGCGTCAATGGCCTGTTGCGGAGTGTGGCCACCGACCAGTACCCGCAACAATAACGGCAACTGCCACTGGTCTTGCTGGTCGCCGCCGGGGGAACCCAACGCCATCACGGGGTGGCCATCGCGGAACACCAGAGTGGGGGTGAGGGTGGTACGCGGGCGTTTTCCGGGGGTGAGTGCGGACGGCGAGTCCGGGTCAAGCCAGTTCATCTGCAACCGCGACCCGAGACAGAACCCCAAACCCGGCACCGTGGGCGAGCTTTGCAGCCAGCCGCCGGATGGGGTGGCCGAAATCATGTTTCCCCAGCGATCCACCACATCGATGTGGCAGGTGTCGCCACGGGTGCGCCCGGTGGAGGAGACACTTAGGGCATCCACCTGCACCGATGGTTCACCGATGCCAGCGGCTACCGGCTCCAGCACCGTCGGCGCTTGATAGTTTTCTCGCAACGGTGGAAGTGGCGGCTGGGTAAATCCCGGGATTTCACCGGGACGAAACTCATCCGATGCGCGCTCGGTGATGAGGTTACGACGCAGCGCCGCGTATTCGTCAGAGAGCAGATACGCTAACGCCTCCGGCGGCATTCCGTCGCCGTACCACACGTCGCGGTCGGCGAGCGCCAACTTTTCGGCCTCCAAAATGAGGTGCGCGCCGGTTTCTGTGGCGGGGTCAAGTTGGTCATCGTCGTATCCTGCTAGCAGTTGCAACAGTTGTAGCAGCACGGGGCCTTGTCCCCACGGGCCCTGTTTGGCGATGGTGTGCCCCCGGAATGTGGCGGTCACGGCAGGCTCAAAGCTGGCTTCCCAAGCCATGATGTCGGCAGCGGTGATGACCCCGGCGTGGTCGCCGCCCTCAGAATGCCGGTGCGGAATCCGCACGAAAGGCTCCACTGCCGCGCCCACGCGCACCCGCCACAGTTCGCGGGCGGCGTCGATGCCCTGCTCCCGAGTTAAGCCGGGGGAGTCTGCCGCCACAGCCAACTCTTGCAACAGCGCGGCGTACTCCGGGTTGTAAATCACCTCGCCCGGAGTGGGAACCTGGCCGTTTGGCAGCCAGTGCTGGTAACTGGTGACCCAACTGGCGCGGAATAGGTCAGCTACCCCAGCGATGGTACGGCACACCGCCGCCAACACCGGATGCCCAGATTTGGCGTAGTCAATAGCGAATGATAATACGTCGCCTAGCGGCCAAGTGCCGTAGTCGCGCAGCAGCAACAGCCATGCATCCACCGCGCCGGGGATAGCTGCCGCCAACGCGCCCGCCCCCGGCACGAGGTCAAGCCCCTCACTCACGTAATGTTCAATAGTTGCACCTGCGGGAGCCGTACCCTGCCCGCACAACACCACCGGCGTGCCGGGATTGGCCGCCGTAGCGAACACCCCCGCCATATCGCCACCGGGGCCGTTCAAGTGTGGCTCCACAATGTGCAACACAAATGCCCCCGCCGCCGCCGCATCAAAAGCGTTGCCGCCACGCTCCAACACCGCCTGTGCGCTCGCACTAGCCAACCAGTGCGTGGAAGCCACCATCCCAAAGCGCCCTTTAAGGTCAGGTCGCGTGGTGGGTGCCGGTGGAACTATAAACGTCATGCGTTCATGCTAGATGATTATCTCTGCCCTCCCGTGCCCCTATCCAATTCTTTGTCGTATTCATCCCGGCAGATACCGGCATCGGGGGATTGTGTGGTTACACTTGATACGTCCGAGTGTGACGGGCTGAGCTAAAGGAAGGTGCGATGCGCAACTACAGGTTCTGAAGTCCTATTAAAAGACCAGACTCCTGAAAGGCTGCATTGTGCCCGCACATTTTGGCGAGCGTCCCGCCGTAATTTTGGACGACGTAAGTTTCAACTGGCCCGATGGGTCATCACAGTTTGAGCATTTAAGCGCGGTGTTTAACGCTGGACGCACTGGGCTCATCGGCGACAACGGACAAGGCAAATCGACACTACTACGGTTGATAGCTGGGGAATACGCTCCCAGCTCTGGCCGTATCATCTTGTCCGGTGCCAACCGGGTGGCGTATCTGCCGCAACACATCACGCTGCGCACCGAAGCCACCGTCGCTGACCTGTTGGGAATTACCCCGATTCTGGAGGCGATAACGGCCGTCGAGAACGGCGGGCTGGAGCCGTCGTATTTTGACACTATCGCAGACGATTGGGACATCGCGGCGCGCAGTGTCGCCGCGTTAGAGGCTATCGACACTGTCAGCGATTTGGAGCGCAGTGTTGCCACTCTCTCTGGGGGTGAAACCATGCTGATAGCGCTCACCGGGTTGAAAATTGGCGGCGGCATCTCGTTGCTGGATGAGCCCACCAACAATTTGGATAGGGTGACCAGGGAGCGGTTATACGGCGAAATCGCCACTTGGCCGGGGACGCTCATCGTTGTCAGCCACGATATTGCGCTGTTGGAGTTGATGAATGCCACAGCGGAACTGCGCTACGGGGCTTTGAGCGTATACGGGGGTGCGTATCACGCCTACTGCGAATACGTGGCGCAGCAGCAACAGGCGGCGTTGCAGGCGGTACGCAGCGCGACCGCGGAGTTGAAGCGGGAGAAAACGCAGCGCATTAAGGAACAGGAGCGGGTGGCGCACTCCGAGCGGCAAGCCCGAAAGGATGCCGCCAATAAACGGTTCCTGCCCGGCGTGCTTGACCATCGCAAAAATCGCGCCGAGAAAGCGCAAGGTTCCAACAAGCAGTTGCTGTTGGCTAGGGAAGCTGCTGCTGCGGAACGGGTTGCGGTTGCGGAATCCGCGCTCCGAGAGAATCTCGCCATCAGCATTGACCTGCCCGACCCCGACGTGCCGCCCTCGCGCCGTATCGCTACGCTGACTAGCTCGGATGGTCGAGAGTTCATCATTCAAGGCCCAGAGCGTATCGCCATCACTGGGGATAACGGTGTGGGTAAAACGCTGCTGTTGGAACGGGCGCTCGCCGCAGCGGGGAGTCGCGTGTTGCCAGCAGGTATGGAATCCCCGCAAGTCGCCGCTGCGCGTTTGGTGCTGCACACCGACCGCGTGGGCTACCTCCCACAGCGCCTAGACACCAGCCACGACGACCTGAGCGTATTGGATTATCTGCTGCTCAAACTACGAGGTGAGGCCGCATCCCCCGACCCCGCCATCACCCCAGGGAAAATGCGCCACCGCCTAGCGCGGTTCCTGATTAGGGGAGACGCAGTGTTTCGCCCGCTAGGCTCCCTCTCCGGTGGTGAACGTTTCCGCGTGGAGTTAGCCCGGCTGTTGCTAGCCGAGCCGCCGTATCAACTGCTAATTCTGGACGAACCCACCAACAACCTAGACCTAAACACAGTGGAACAGTTGATTCAAGCCCTCGCCACCTATCGCGGCGCAGTCCTAGTAGTAAGCCACGACGCTAACTTCCTAAACCGCATCGCCGTAACCCTAAACTTCGAGTTGCCCTAGCCCCGTGGCAGCCAAACTTTCACAATAGGCGTGCCGGTCTAGCGTGTTTCGCGCCGGGGGTGTGGGTTTGGTATGCTTTTGGGGCGCAACATGGCAGCTTGCCCGAGCGGCCAATGGGAGCAGACTGTAAATCTGTCGGCGAGAGCCTACGGTGGTTCGAATCCATCAGCTGCCACGCGAACCGCCCCGGTGCTGCATAGCCCGGGGCGGTTTCTTGCGTCTCAAGCAAGCAGCGCTGCCAAGCCCACTTCTAGGGCGGTGGCGAAAAGGGTTTCGCGCTCGGCGCTACTCATCGGCGGCTGGGGCAAGGTGAGATGGTCGGAGACAGTGCATACGGCTAGGGCTTCGCGCCCTTCGCGCAGTGCGCAGGCGTATAGGCCAGCGGCCTCCATCTCGGTGCCTAAGCAGCCTAGGTCAGCTAGGCGCTCCACAATGTCGGGGCGATCCAGATAGAAGAAGTCAGAGCTGAAAAGCGCCCCGGTGAGCACCTGCTGGTCACTGCCAGCTACCAACTGGCGCGCCTTGGCGACAGCCGTAATCAGCATGTCGGTGCTAGCAGCCAACGAGAGCGTTATACCGGGCACCCAAAGGTTCGCCACTTGGGAGTTGTTGTGCGCAAAAGCGCCAATCGCCACATCCCCAATGTTTATCTGGCGCGAAATGCCGCCGATAGTTCCCACCCGACAGATACGTTGCACGCCGTAGAAGCGATACAGCTCAGTGGCGTATATCGACAACGACGGTACGCCCATGCCGGAGGCCATCGCGGTGATGGGCTTCCCATCAAACGTGCCCGTCCAAGCCTGAATGTTGCGTACGTCTGAGACTAACTCCACATTTGAGAAATAGTCTTTGGCGATACGCTCAGCTCGCCGGGGATCGCCCGGCATGACTACTGCCGGGGCGATTTGTCCCGGTGCAGCGCTGATATGAGGTGTGGCCATGATGCTCCTTTGCTTACGGTCGTTATAACTGTCCTTTCAGCATAAAGCATCTAGGTCAACCCCGTCGCGCTTAGGAGGCGGATGCCCTGTCCCGCATAAAAATTGTGGGTTAGCTGATTATCGCTCCGGCACCGGGTTTGGCAATCACTTGGGCGGCTTTTTCGTGGGCGGCGGTGCACCAACGCGCTAGGCGGGGGTCGGTGGGGGAGAGGTCGCGTATGGTGTGGGGCGCGGCCCCACTAGCGGTTAAATCTTTCAATACGGCGGCTAGGAAACCGGCGGCGTAGGCATCCCCGGCTCCGGTGAAGTCAACGATGCCGGTGATGGGCGGGACGGGGATACGTATCGCGCCAGCGGTGGTGCGGAACAGCACCGGAGCGCCACCATGCTTGATGACCAACAGCCGCTCGGCGGGGGAGTCGGTTTCCCAACCCAGCACTTTAGCTTCCAGCTCGTTGGCGAATACGATGTCGGGGTCGAGTTCGGAGACGATTTCCAGAAAGCGCTGCCGACCAATTAGTTCCAATATGGCAGCAGATGAGGTGTCTAGGCTAGTCAGGCCGCCCTGTGCCGCCACTGTCGCCATCGCGGCGTAGCAGGAATCGGTGGTGGGGCCGCCCTCCAACGAGTAGGTGGTGATGTGGAGCGCGTCCAAATCCTGCAACCACTCCTGCGGCACTGCGGCGAGTTCGGCGTTGGCGGCGCGGTCGGGCAGCATGGTGCGCTCGCCGTCCGGGCCAATCAACACGATGATGGAGCAGGAACGCGACCCGGTGGTGACACACACCTCCACGCCCTCTTGGCGCAACGCCTCCACCACGTAGTTACCGGTGCGGTCAGGGCCGACACAGCCGATGAAGCGGGTGGGCAACAAGGTGGCGGCCACTGCCGCCAAGTTCGCTGCCGACCCGCCCCGGGTGCGCACCACCCGGCTGGGGGTGTCGCTGCCGTGCGCCAAAGGCCGCGACTGAAACACCACGATGTCCTCGCTGATGTCTCCCAACACCCCCAAGCGGGGGAGAGTAGCTAATCCGGTGGGAGCGGGGTGCTCAATCATCGCTAAGTGCCTTAGCGATAGCAGCGCCGAGCGCCACGTTGCCGCGATATACCGCGAGGTTAGCCTCCAACGATTCGCCGTGAGTTTCGCGCTGCATATAGTCGAGCAGGAATGGGGTGATGTCGTGCCCGTGGATGCCGCGTGATTCACATTCGGCGAGCGCTTTGGCGAGCGTCTTATCGTGCAGTTCGCGGTTCAACTCATACGCCGGGTCAACCGGGTTAGCGACCACGACCGCCGAGGTGAGCCCCAACTCGTCCCGAGCTTTAGCCAACGCCGCAATCTCGGCTGCCGAATCCACCTGATAATCCACGCGGTAGCCAGAATCCGATACGTAAAAACCGGGGTAGTTGTTGGTGCGATAGCCGACGATGGGGATGTTGAGCGTCTCAAAGCGTTCCAGCGTGGCGGGGATGTCGAGAATGGACTTCACCCCGGCGCTCACCAGCACAATTGGATACGTAGTCAGCGCGATTAGGTCAGCGGATTCATCAAATGTGGTGGATGCGCCGCGATGTACACCGCCCAACCCGCCGGTGGAGAACACCTTCACCCCGGCTAGATGCGACAGCAGTGCGGTGGCGGCAACGGTGGTGCCGCCGGAAAGCCCGCGCACTTTAGCGATTGGCAAATCCCGTACCGAAAGTTTCACCACGGACTCATCGGCAGCAAGTTCGGCCAACTCGTCGCGGTTGAGACCGACGACACCCTCACCGCGTACCACGCCGATAGTCGCTGGAGTGACGCCCGCAGCGTATAACTGCTCCTCAGCCTCCAGCCCCACCGCTAGGTTGCGTGGCCGTGGCAGCCCGTGGGTGATGATGGTCGATTCCAGCGCCAACACCGGCTTCCCTGCCGCCAACGCCTCCGTTACATGTTTACCTATGCGCATAATGCTCCTTTTAATTGTGGGAATTAGTGTAAAACTTATCCTCAGCTTAGTCCGGTGAGATGCGAGTTTGTATGTCGGCAGCGGCATTACAATAACTGTCGTATTGAAATGTTTTATGCTCAAGTTTTACTTGTGTATCAGGAGGAGATATGAACGAGCGGTATCCGCAGCTGCAAGCCGCGCTGACTACCCGAGATGGGTTCGAGCGCGCGGTGCGTATTCACAACGGCTGGGACACGATGATAGTTATCGGGATTTTAGGGTTTGGGGGATGCTGGCTTTTCAACTTGACGGCCACGATTCGGGGGATGGTGAAAGAGCGCGTACCCATACGGTACTTTTTTGATGTTTTCTTCAATACGGATGGCATCTGGGGCGGGATTATGCTCGCATCAGCAGCGCTGCTGGCGTTGACAGTGCTGGCGGCGATTGCCAAGGTGGCCACCAATAAATCCAGCTTCGACAAACTGTTCCAGAAGTATCAAACTAGCGGTTTTCTGGGCACTGCGTATCCGTTGGCAACCCCAATACGGTTTGGCAAGGAACAACAGGTATTGGTGGCGTATGCACATCCATCCGTGCCGTTAGAGAGTGTGACTAATCTGGCCACATTCCTGAGTGCGCAGGCGCTCAACGCCCCCGATACCCCGGAGTTCAAGGATTGGAAGAAACGGCTCGTTAAAGTGGCGGCAGATTTGCGGGCGACCCCGGCATCAACCGTAGACCCGATGTTTCCCGCCGGAATCTGGTTCGCTCGAGTGCTGCCAGATAATGAGGCACTCGGCATTGTTGCCGGTGCTCCTGGCGAATCTGGCACTCGTCCGGTGGTGTTGCTGCCGGATGACCCGAAGGATGCCACGGTTTTCACTCTCAAAACCGATGTTCCGATTTCGTAATTGGTAAGCACTTGCGGTAGCGTTTTCTGCGCGAGAAGGCCCCTATAGCTCAGTCGGTAGAGCGTCTCCATGGTAAGGAGAAGGTCTGCAGTTCGATTCTGCATGGGGGCTCCACTTGGCCGAAGGCTTTCGGCCAAGGCGAGGCGGGGTAGCTCAGGTGGTAGAGCAAGCGGCTCATAATCGCTGTGTCACGGGTTCGAGTCCCGTCCTCGCTACGGGTATTGACCGGCGTGCGGACCCCCCGAATCGCCACAGTCGATACTAGGCGATACAATAGGACGCTGCCGCTGACATCCGGCAGTGAAAGTTGAGGCGAAAACATGGCGAAGAAGCAGGCGGACATCCGCCCCAAGATCACGATGGCTTGCACCGTGTGCAAAGAGCGTAACTACATCACCAAGAAGAACCGTCGCAACACCCCCGACCGCCTAGAGTTGGCGAAGTTCTGCCCCCGCTGCGGCCACCACACCGCCCACCGCGAAACCCGCTAACCTGCGCGCTCGCCCTGTCCCGCCCTCACCCCACCCGTCTCGGTTGGCGTGGAGAGTGAGCGCAGCATGACTGGGGGAGTGGGCGCACCGCTAACCCCATACAAAATGTGAGTGTAATCACAAAAATCCCCATACAAAATGTGAGTGTAATCACAAAATACCCCATGTAAAATGTGGTTGTTGTCACAAGATTCCCCACGTAAAAGTGTGCTTGGATACACAAAAGTCCCGGTATGTTTTGTGATTACATGGCACGGTACATGTTGAATATGGCTGCGTAAAACTCATTGTTTCAAACAAGAGGGGAATGATAATGGCTTATAGGGATGGGTTTGATGGGTTTGCGGAGTATGAGCGGCTGGGTGAGCCTGAGCAGGTTGAAAAGGCGCAGAATTGGCGGGCGGCTATTGGGCTGCAGCAAGTGGATGGGTTGACGCCGTCTGAGTATCTGGTGGAGACGGCGAAGCGCAACATTGCGGGTGAAATCGACAGTTATCAGGTGCGGGAACTACTTGATGACTATTATCAGGCGAAGCCGACGAGTGTTGCAGCGGAGCGCAGTGAGGAAGCGGATAAGGTTTCGGCGCGTATCGCTGAAATCTTGGCAGAAAAAGCTTTCACTTTCAGCCCAGCTGCATACGTCGCCATTCACCAGCGGCTCTTTAACGGCGTTTACGAGTTTGCGGGGAAAATCCGCGACTACAACATCTCCAAAGCTGAGTGGGTGTTGGACGGCGATACGGTGTATTACGCCGCTGCCGACAGTATCCGTGCCACGCTGGATTATGACTTTGCGCAGGAAAAGGCGTTTACGTATCAAGGTCTAAATCAGGCAGAAATCGTGGCGCACATTGCTCAGTTCGTATCTGGCTTGTGGCAGATTCACGCTTTTGGCGAGGGCAATACCCGTACCACAGCGGTGTTCGTCATCAAATATCTACGCACGCTAGGCTTCAACGTCAATAACGAACTGTTCGCGCAGCATTCATGGTACTTCCGCAACGCTTTAGTGCGCGCAAACTACAACGATTATCTTAAAAGCATCTACGCAACGCCCACGTTCCTAAACCGCTTTTTTGAGAACCTGCTGTTGGGGGGAACCCATCCACTTAAGAATCGGGAGTTGCGGGTTTTACGCGAAGCGCGCCGATAAGCATAATTACTAGGCTGGCGGCGATGCCGAACCATACGGGGTCGATGGTTTCGGGGCCGAACCAGGCACCTAGGGCGGTGGCTAGGGGAGCGGCGCACATGGCGGGGATTACGAAACGAGCGTTGATGCGGCCGGGGAGGAATAGGGCGGCCATCACCGGCCAGAAAGCCACCGCGCCGCGCAACCCCATGGATAGGAAACTCCAAGAGAGGATTAGGCCGCCCATGTCGAATAGGCAGATGGTGGCGGCAGCTAATAACACAGCTAGCAGGACGGCGCGGCTGAGACGGAGCTTTTTCGCGTCAGTGTTAAAGGCGGAGCGGGAACGCCAACGGTATGGTAACAGGTCGCGTACCGCTACGGTGGCGATACCCAAACTCAACCCCGATGCGGAACCAACCAACACCACCAACAGCACCCCGAGTGCCACCCCGGCGGGCAGTGCGCT
>JAITED010000118.1 GCA_031282235.1 Propionibacteriaceae bacterium
GGAGGAGGCGTTGTGAGATTTCTCAAGATTGCTAAAGCGGCGATTGCACTAATGGGCATTGCCGTGGCGCTAATGCTGGCTGCCTGCACGAGTGATGGTAACGGCAAAGATGCCCCCACGGGTGCCCCTACACGTGCGGCAACGAGTGCGACGACGGGCACTAGTCCGCCGAGCAATCCGACGACAACCTCGTCGGAGCCAGTACCAGCCAATACTCAGCCTGCCAGACCAAGTCTGTTTGACAAGCCGAGAGAATTTACCTACAGTGTCGGCGAAGCCGTAGTGAAAATTACTCTGTGGGAGCTTCGGGGCGTCTCGTCTATGTCAACAACACACCCCGCCGACGGTAGCTACATCCCGAAAACTAAGAATGCCGACCTACTGCCGTTCTCCGTAGAGGTTACTTCGCCCAATGGGGACGACAAGCTCGTCATAGCCGTTAAGCCCAGAACAGCCGGGGGGCCGATAGACTTTGGCCTTGGGGAGATGGGCGTAGTCGAAGGTTACGGCCACGTAATCCGCAACGGCTATCTCATCGTAACTGCCGCTCTCACTACGCCAATTATGTCGCAGAGAGAGCAGGTAGAGGCTGGCGACATTAGCAATGTACCCATGACCTTTACTATAGCTGCGGGCCCCGCGGATACGGATTCCAATTTGATGCCATACCGCATTTTCGCTCCGACGTCAAGTGGCGCAGTAGACATTAGTACTTACGTCAACAGCGATGTTTTCGGCTACGGCTGGCAAACCTTGGGGAAGCGCACGCTAGGAGAATGCGTCGCCCCATGGGACAGTGGTTGGCACTAGACGCTCGCCGTCGTAGAGATGCCAAAGACGCCCGCAAGACTAGCGTTTTTGATGTGTAT
The DNA here is from genome assembly GCA_031282235.1 of Propionibacteriaceae bacterium. GTDB lineage: Bacteria > Actinomycetota > Actinomycetes > Propionibacteriales > Propionibacteriaceae > WRGV01. The sequence continues at coordinate 870 of JAITED010000118.1, forward strand.
GGAAAAGCGCTCGTCAAATGGGTGGACGCACTTCATATCTGCTAAAGACCCTTAACATATCTGCTAAACCCTCTTAAAGAGTCTCATAACTCATCCTTCTTTGATTTAAGCCGCGTATATTGCGGGTTGAGGGGTTTGGTTCTAAGGCTGCCCTTGTTGCCAATTATTTGAGAGGGTGTGAGATAGCTAGTAATCGTGATAATTAGTGATGGTTGAGATTGGAGTTAGTGGTTAAGGCGAACTGAAAACTAGCGCTGTTTGAAGTAACGGAAAAGGTGTTTTTCTTGGGTGGTGGCGGCGGCTAATACGGCTCCGAACAGTGCGGTTAATCCGGCGCAGAATACGGTGCGCAGCCCGGGATACCAGGCGCTCCAGATGGGGTCGGGGTTGTTGATGGCGGCGGTGATACCCAATGCGGGGGTTAGCAGCAGGCAGCCGAGAAGCACCCAAACGGCTGTTTCTAGCCCGACTTGGGTTATCAGCGCCGTTTTATCCAACCCGGCGTGCAAAGTGGAGGCGAGTTCCAAACGCCGGGTGCGTATGGTTGCAAAACCTAGCACGGCACCCACGCCGATGGCGGCAAACGTGAGCGGCCATACGGGTTGTGCCGCTAACTTGCGTGACGCATCAAAACCGATTCCCAACGTGGTGTTGAGCTGCTGCGGGCGGGGCATCTCGGTTTCATCGCGGGAGCCGCTGGGTCGCCACGGCAGCAGCAACAGGTTGAAAGCGGTGTCATCCTCTGGCCAAATACGCACCCAGCAGGCATCGAATGCGCCGGTCGCGGGCACTGGGGAAACCAAAGTGTACGAAAGCGCGGGCAGCCGCCCGTCTGACGGATACGCAAACATCCCGGAGGTAGTGATACTGCCACCGTCCAACAGCGGCAGTATCAGGGGCTCGCTATCGGCACCTATCACTTCCGCAAACTCTCCAGAGAGCCAAACCCCTTGTGAAGTGGCAGTGGCGGTGGAGGAGACCCCAAGCACCGCTGCCAGCCCCGGCGTGGCCTCGAAAGTGTGTAACGCCGTGGAGGGCAGCGCGGCGAGCCGAATATCTTCTCCCGCCCTAAGCGCCCCGGAGGAAGCGATGCCGGAGTAGCTGGACAGCGCTTCGCACTGTGCGCCGTCAATTCTGCCCGGCGCATTCAGCACCTGTACGACAGCCCCGGAAGCCTCAAACTGCCCCGCTGCTACCGCGACGTCAACCAGCCCGCGTACTTGAAGCAGCCCGATGCCGCCAACCAACATCACGAAAGCGGCTAGAGCGATAAATGCCCTAGTGGCACCGCTGATGAGGTTACGCCAGGCTTCACCGGCTACGTCGCGTATTGCAATCACGCTGACTCCCCGGGGAGTTCTGGTTCGGCAAGCGATTCACCGGTCGATTCTGGCGCTGGCTCGGAAGTTGATTCTTCAACTAAGCCCTCGGGGGCATACGCCGCTAGGTCGTATTCGATGGGGCAAGCGGCGCGGGTGTCGGCATCGTGGGTAGCCACCACCACGATGGCATCTGCTAAAGCGAGTTCGCCCAGCACGCTGTTCACCGTATGCGCGGCGCTACGGTCGAGTTGCGCGGTGGGTTCGTCCACCAGCAACAGGGAGGGAGTTTTGGCGACGGCACGCGCCAACATCAGGCGCTGGGCTTCGCCGCCGGAGAGCGCAGAAAATGGCCGGTCAGCGACCGATAGCAGCGCGAATCGCGCCATGATAGCGCGCGCTTCCACCTCGGCAGCGGTGCGAGTCTTGCCTTTGGCGAGCAGCGGCAGCACCACATGGTCTAGGGCGCTACGCCCCGGCGTGCCGTGCGGGTTCTGAAACACCCACCCCACCGATTCGATGCCGCTCCACTCCACGCTCCCCGCGACCGGCTTCTCCCACTTCGCCAACAGCGACAGCAGCGTCGATTTGCCGGAACCGGATGGCCCGGTAACCGCCACCAAATCACCGGCGTGCAGCTCGAAACTTAAGCCCGTAAACAACACCCCGGTGCCGGGGAAAGAGTGCGACAACTCGTGAGCGCTCACGCTCATAGTAGTGGGGGTTTGGGTAGGGGCTTGGGTAGGGGTTTGGGTGGAGGGTTGGGTAGAGGGTTGGGTAGGGGGTTGGGCGAGGGTTTGAGTAGGAGCTTGGGCTGGGGGTTGGGTAGGGGCTTGGGCTGAGGGCTGGGGGATGTTGTCAGCTGGGGTGGGGCTGTCAGCTGGGGTGGGGCTGTCAGATTCGGCACGTTTCGCGGCGGTCACTTGCATGATGCGGCCTCCTTTGGTTTTATCAATACGGAGGTGGGCAGCGGGTCGGCGTGTATCAGCGTCTGCCCAAACTGCGAAGCGACCACTCGTACCGGAGTGGGCGAACCGTTAGCGACTACGCACCCGGCGGCACCGTTTAATTCGTATAATGCAGAAGCCGGGACGGATACGACATCCACCGGCTGCACTAGGCGTATCGTCAAGTTCAGTTGGCTAGAGTTGCCCGCTTGATACTCAATGAAGGAGCGGGTTTTGGTCAGTGTCGCCAGAAACTCCGGGTCGGTGATGATGCCGGATTCGGGCAGCGGCGTGGTGATGGAGGTGCCAATCACGGCTTCGCGCGCCCCTGATAGCAGGGTTTCGGGGAGCGGCACCGTAACAGATTCCAACCCCACCCCGGCCTGAAACAGCGGCTGACCAGGTGTGATTTGAGCGCCCACTACGGCGGTGCAGGATGACACCACCGCTTCCGGGGTGGGCAACCAGATGAGCGACATGATGGGCAGCGTAGTGCGGTTCGCCACCCCCAGACTGGCCCACAACGCCCGCAGTGCATTAGCGGTGGTGGTGCTGTAGTAATCGTCCACCCCCACGTCGGTGTACCCCAGCCGTACCAGTTCATTCTCCAAAGAGGTTACGTCGTCGCCGCGCGACCCCGGCTCTAAGTCGCGCCACAGCGGTATGTCGGTGTGTAGCAACAACACCGGCTCATTGTTGACGACAAACGGTGCCATCCCAGAGGACACGATGCTGCCGGGGGTGCAGTCCGCGCGCCGTATCACCCCATAGGTGGGGGAGAGCGCGGCGTAGTCAGCCGAGAGTTCCGGCGCTGTCGCCACCTGCCGCTCATCAAAATAATCCAACCGCGTAACGCTCACTGTAGCGTTCGGGTCATCCTCACTCACCCACGCCGGTTTCGGAGTCGGAACCAACAACAGCGTGACCAGCGCCCCCAGCGCCACCCCAGCCAGCCCCACCAGTGCCACCGCCCGCCGATTAATACGCGGTTTACCTGCAAGTTTGGGTTTGGCTAGCGCTGGCATACGACCATCGTAGCGGGTGTTTACCGTGGTTGAGCCCATGTTTTGCCGTATAGACATTATCCGTTTTGATAATTGCGTGATGGTTCTTTTAGATTGTTTTAGGAACATATATGTTC
>JAITED010000158.1 GCA_031282235.1 Propionibacteriaceae bacterium
TGACAATCAAGTCATCCTCAACAGCCTCCTCAAAAACCGAGTGCAAAAACCCATAGACTAACGACTGCTGGCGGGGGGTAACCCTGCCAGCGGTTAGCAGGCTAGCCCCCATCGCCTGATGCCACTCCCCCACCATGTCGCTAGTGATGTCGGTCACCCTAAAGCTCCCCAGTGCTGGCTCTGACTCTCGCAAAGGCGCGTCGATAAACCGCTTGAGCATCTTTTTGTACTCGTCCCGCGTGCGCCGACTAAGCATGCGCTGCCCCACCTTCTTCTTTGCGTAGGCGCTCAAGGTGTCGGCGCGCGCTTTTGCCTGCGCCTCGGCGACGCGCTTGGCCTCCTCGCGTGCTTCCGGGGGCGTCCAAGTACCGGCCTCGACGAGCTTGTACTCGTTATTAAGCCAATCTTTAGCCCTCATTTTTGCCCCAGTGATACTCTCACCGGCCAACACTTTGAAAGACTTCTGGTATCGCTTTAGGTTGGGCGCGGTGTAGAGCGCCCGGACGCTCCTCGCCCCACGTTGCTCAACCTCGCCCCATGAACTCCTCCTCGCCATGACCCTCCTCCTGTTTTCGCCCCCAAAAACTGGGGGTAATTTGGGGGTAACTCTAAAAAACTGGGGGTAATTTGGGGGTAATGCAGTCCTTTATAGTCCCATACGGGACTCTACGGCACGCAGCAACAAAAGCATAATGCCTAGTCATAGCAGTAAAAAACCTAGCAGATGACAAATAACCGCTAATCCTCGGCGCTGTTTCAAATCCTGTCGGCCCGACTAGCAATACCCGCCCTGACTAGGGATAATGCCTAGTTGGGGCGGGTGTTTTTTATGGGTAAGCCGGGCCACCGCGTATGGCAACCTGAATGTTGCCGCGTATTTTCGCGCTGCCCGGAGCATGGGGACAGTTCTCACGGCCGGACGTGCGGAAGTGAGACACATTGTTGGGGAACTTTGAGGGGTTCTGCGACAATGGCGGGGTGAGACGTATTGCGGTTTATGGCAAAGGGGGGATTGGGAAATCTACTGTTGCCGCTAATCTGTCGGTGGCGTTGAGCTGGGCGGGGCATCGGGTGTTACAGATAGGGTGCGACCCGAAGCATGATTCCACTCGATTGCTGTTGCAGGGACGCCGCTTGACTACGGTGCTTGATTATATGCGAGTTACTGGGCCGCTGGAGCGCCGGATTGAGGATGTGTTGGCAGAGGGGTTTGCCGGGGTGGGGTGCGTCGAGGCGGGCGGGCCGCAACCTGGGGTGGGGTGCGCGGGGCGCGGCATAATCTCCACTTTCACCATGCTTGACCAGTTCAGACTGGGCGAACGCTACGACCTCACCGTTTACGATGTGCTGGGGGATGTGGTTTGCGGCGGGTTCGCGGTGCCGATTCGCCGCGAATACGCTGACACCATTTTGATAGTTACCAGCGGCGAGTTCATGGCGTTATACGCTGCAAACAATATTTTGCGTGGAGTGCGCACCTACGATGAAGCGGGAGGGCGGGTCGCCGGAATCATATATAACCGCCGCAATGTGCCCGGTGAAGATGAGCGCGTAACCCGTTTCGCCGCCGCTGTCCAACTCCCGGTGGTAGCAACCATCCCCCGCTCTGACGCTTTCACTCGCGCCGAGCAGCGCCGTATCACCGTATTGGAATCCGCCGAATCCCCGCAGCTCACGGCGTTATTCACTTCTCTTGCAACCCGATTAAACACTCCAGATTTACCGTTATACGAAGCCAACCCCTTAACCGATGAAGAATTAGAGAACGTCGTATTATCTTCTGCTTCCGACGCTGCTTGCGGTTTGATTGATTTGCCACCTGTCATACTGCGCACAGTCGCCGTATCCAGAGACTCTGCCCAAACAGACCCCGCCACATCATCAACTCTGTCACCGTTAGCAACCCAACCTGCTACCCAGCCCGCTATTGAGCAAGTCGCAACAGAGCATTATTTGTCTAAAGACGTAGTACACCGCGAGCCCCTCCACGGGTGCGCTTTCAACGGGGCGATGTGTACGGCGGCTTACGTGAGCGACATTATCGTGCTGGCTCACGCTCCAACAAGTTGCGCTTATCTCAGTTATCAGACCATCACCTCCACCGGCAGGCGCAAGCTGTTTGAGCGCGGCGCGCTGTTGCCCGCGTCTCTCTCCCCCAATCTGGAATGCACGAACATGGGCGAGCCGGAGTTGGTTTTCGGGGGTATGGATGCCCTGCACGCCAAAGTGGCAGAGTTGAAAACCCGCCGTCCTAAAGCGATTGTGGTTATAAGTTCTTGTCCCGCAGGCATTATCGGCGATGACATCGACCGGATAGCCGATTTGAGCGAACCTGACCTCCCGGTGATTCCCGTCAAAACGGACGGCAACATGGCAGGTGATTATCTACAGGGTATGTTCCTCGCCTATCTGGGGTTGGCAAGGGAATTTATAAAGCGTAATGTTCCGGTTGTCCCGCGCAGTGTCAACATTATCGCTGAGAAGATAGTGGTAACGAACACTGAGGATAATTACCGCCTAATTGCGTCTTACCTTGCCAGCATGGGTATAAGCGTCAACTGCCGCTTTCTTTATAACACCAGCTATAAAGAGCTGTCGCAGTTCACCTCCGCGCCGCTCAATCTGTTAGCCTACGACGATTACACCGGCAGCACGCTGCAACGCTTCTTTGAAAGCGAATACGGCTCCACTTTTCTGAACTTACCGTTCCCGGTAGGGTTTGCGCAGACCGCCGACTGGCTCAGAGCCGTAGCCACAATCTTCAATACCTCAACTATTGCAGAGGAAATAATCAGTAAGGCTAGTGTCGCGTATCAGCAACAAGTGAATACGGTAAAAGCGCAGTTAAACGGGAAACGGCTGATGGTAGTGACTTATAACCATGAACTCGATTGGATACTACAAACGGCGCTGGATGCTGGCATGGAGATTGTGAAAGTTTGTGTGTTGGATTACTCGCAAGATGATGGTTTTCGCACCCGGATAACCCAACCTTTCCCGGTGGAGCAGCACTACGACCGCACCCGCCGTGCCGCCGACATCGCCGCGCTGCGCCCAGATGTACTGCTCAGCAACTATGCTTCCAGCGTGGCCGACGCTGTTGCGGTCGCCGACACTATTCCGATGTGCCCCGATGTCGGCTTCACTTCGGGGTTGAAACTGGCCCACCGCTGGGCAAACCTACTAAAAACCACCCCAAGAGGGGATTGGAGATTAGACCGTGAACTCTATAACCACTATTACTCCTGACGGATTATCCGGCGCGATATTCGCTCTGGAGGGGGTGCGCGGTGCGGTGGTGCTGCTAAACGGCCCTACCGGATGCAAGTTCTACCACTCATCCACCGCAGAAGCGCAGTTCCTAAAATCTAGTGAACTTGACCCGCTCTCATACCCCGAAAAGTTGTATTTCGGACAACCTAGAGTGCCATGTACTTATCTCGACAGCGACGATTACGTATACGGCAGCAGCGCTAAACTGGGCGAAGCGTTGCGCGAGCTGTGGGAACGGGTGCCGTTTGAACTGCTGGGGATCGTCAACTCTCCCGGCGCGGCGCTGATCGGTGA
>JAITED010000121.1 GCA_031282235.1 Propionibacteriaceae bacterium
GTTCTGTGCGCGCACTCCGCGCCGGTTGAGTGACGCTGTTGGGCGAAGAAACAGTGTAACGGCGATGCAGCACCACGGAGATGAACGTGGCGACGACGGAATCATCCGCAGCCGTCACCACACCGTTTAGCGTGATGAACTCGGCTTCTCCGCGTATTTGTAGTTTGTTAATGGTGAGAATTACGCGCAGCACATCACCGGGGATAACCGGGCGCACATACTCAAAACTCTGCGAGACATGGATGATGTTTTGCAGCCGCAGCTCGAGTTCTGGATCCGTATAAAATGCGGTGAACGCGGGTTCGGCAAGCACGAACATATACGTCGGGGGAGCCCAACTCACCGGAACGTCGTAACCCAAAGCCGCCGCCAAAGCATTCAGATCAGCTTGGGTCACCGTCACCGGAGCTGGCAACTGGAAAATACGCCCCAACGCCTGTTCCTGCGACAACATATCACTAACGCTAGCCGATGCCGCTGACAAAACCAGCGCTACTCCGGGTAGAGTCGGAGGTACAGGTAAACGTCAAGGTGGACGGTTCCCGAATCGCCGGTGCGCTTGCCAATGAAAACAACGGTTGAACTGACAATAATAGAACTGATGAACTAATCGGTAAGGAGAATTGAGATGGCGTTGACGCTTCCCAGCCGCCAAGGCGCGCAGTATTTGGAAACCGATGTGGTGCTGGTGGGTGCTGGCATTATGAGCGCCACGTTGGCGCTGCTGCTCTCGGAGCTTGACCCGGGGTTGAAAACTTTGGTTATTGAACGCCGCCCCGGCCCGGCGGAGGAATCGTCTAACCCGTGGAACAATGCGGGCACCGGGCACGCCGGGTTGTGCGAACTGAACTACTCGATTGAACAGCCCGATGGGTCAGTGGACATCTCTAAAGCTGTCAAGATTAACGAACAGTTTCAGGTGACCCGGCAACTCTGGGCGTACCTCATCGAACAGGGCATTTTGAAAGACCCCAAAGCTTTCATCAACCCCACCCCACATCTGACATTCGTCACCGGCGCAGACCATGTGGCTTACATGCGCGCCCGCTGGGAGGCGATGCAGGGCAACGTGCTGTTCGATTCGATGCGTTACAGCGAGAACCAGTCCGAGATCGCTGAATGGTCACCGCTGCTCATTGAGGGTCGTGACCCGGCAGAGTTGGTGGGATGCTCGTATGATGCCACCGGCACCGATGTTGATTTTGGCGCGCTCACCAAAGAGTATTTACGTATTACCACTAGTCGCGGTGGCGAAGTGGCGTACAACTTTGAGGTGAGCGACATAAAACCTGCCGGTGCGGCTTGGCTCATCAAGGGTGACCACACGGGTGGCGGTCACGGCATCGTGGTCAAAGCCAAGAAGGTTTTTATCGGCGCGGGCGGCTATGCGCTGCATCTGTTGCAACGCGCCGGTGTTCCCGAAGCGAACGGCTACGGCTTATTCCCCATCTCAGGGCAGTTCCTCACCACCTCCAAACGCTCCGTCGTATCGCGCCATGACACGAAGGTGTACGGCAAGGCGTCGGTGGGAGCGCCGCCGATGAGCGTGCCGCACTTGGATGCTCGAATAATCGCAGGCGATAAATACGTGCTGTTCGGGCCTTTCGCGGGGTCGTCGCCTAAGTTCTTAAAGCACGGTTCGCTCTTTGACCTGCCGCTGTCGCTACGCCCGCACAACATCTTGCCGATGCTGGAGGTAGCCAAAGACAACCTGCCGCTCGTGAAATATCTGGCAGGCCAAATCCTTTTGCCACCTAACAAGCAGCTAGAGGCGCTGCAACAGTTCTACCCCGAAGCCGACCTAGCCGATTGGACGATGGTACAAGCCGGGCAGCGCGCCCAAATCATCAAAAAAGATGAACATGGCCACGGCACGCTCCAATTCGGCACCGAACTGGTTGTGGGCGCAGGCGGCACCATCTCCGGCCTGTTGGGAGCCTCCCCCGGCGCCTCAACCGCCGCCCCCATCATGCTGGGGCTGCTGGAGAAGTGCTTCCCCGAGCGGCTGGATGCTTGGCGGCCACTGCTTACCAAGATCGTACCCACTTGGGGTAAAAATCTGGTTGACGACCCGGCGCTGGCCGCATCCACCCGCACTCGCACCGCCGAAGCGCTAGGAATCACCCCACCACAGTCGCGCTAAGCGACAACGAACCGTAAGTTTTCGGCTGGGCGGGTTTGCGCGAGTATGTCTAAATCTTCCTCGGCTACTACAGCTACCACGGGGTAGCCGCCGGTGACGGGGTGGTCGCGCAGGAACACTACGGGGAGACCGTTCGGGGGGACTTGAATGGCGCCGGGCTGGGTGCCTTCGCTGGGGAGTTCTCGGGTGATGGCGCGCTGTAACGGTTCCCCAATTAGCCGCAGACCCACGCGGTTGGATTCGTTGCTCACCTCCCAGATTTGCTCAGTGAGTGAAGCTAAAGCTGTAGCGGTGAGCCAGTCGTCGCGGGGGCCTAGCGTGATACGTATTAGCGTCTCAGCGGTGGGGGGCGCTGGTGCCGGAGTGGGGAGATTTGGTGGTTTTTGTTGCGGATTGGCTAGGAGTAATACGTCGCCAGCACGCAGCGGGGCGGGGCCGATTCCGGATAGCAGGTCGGTGGAGCAGTTGCCCAACACTGGGAGTACGGCGATACCGCCGGCTACGGCTACGTAGCTGCGGACGCCGGTGGTGGGGGTTGGGACTTGCAGGGTGTCGCCGTCGGATAACTGCATCACTTGAACTGGCGCAGCGGGGGGCGCTACTGCAACCGTCACCGTGCCGTGGGCTAGCAGTTCTAAACCGCCCAGGGTTTCTATCGCGGCGGTGGTGGGGGGATTCCCTAGCGCTAGGTTTGCAGCTCGCAGCGCGGATTGGTCTGCCGCGCCGGATACACTCACCCCCAACCCCAGCATTCCGGGGCGGCCACCGTCTTCAATCAGTGCTAGCCAGCCGGGGGTGATGATTTCTAAATACGCGGTGCCGGCGGGAGTTTGTTGCGGGGCGGGGGACAAACCCCCGTCAGGCTTCGCCTGCCACCCCCTTTGAAAAGGGGGCAGATGTGGATGCTGCGAGGTGGGGTTTAGGGGAAGGGACTCGCGCACTGCGACGTATTTTACCTTGTCGCCGGGGTTTAGGAGGGCGGGGTGTTCCCGCGACAAGTCCCACAGCACCGCGTCGGTGTGGCCG
>JAITED010000196.1 GCA_031282235.1 Propionibacteriaceae bacterium
CGCGCCGCGATGGCAGCGCACATGCAGCGTCAGATTGATTCTTTGAACGATGCCCAGTTTGCGCCCAGCTATCCGCCGGAGATTACGGAATCCGAATCGGCCACGCCGAAGTTGGATGCTCTCATCAACGAATCCCGCTAGTGGTTGCTAGGAGTAACGTAAGAGTTTGAGCGTATTTGGGGGCTGGCGCTTTGTATAGCCCGCAGTTTACGGTAGCGTGTCGCCCGTAAAAGGACGAAAGGGTGCTGTATGGCCACCAAAAGTAAAAGTGCTGAGTCGCTGACGTTGCCTATCCTAGAGGGGGAAACTCCGTGGACGACGGCTGAGGTCATTGATTTGCGAGCCCGTTTAGAGGCTGAGGTGGCGCAGTTGCGCGTTGACCTCGCCGAAGTGGAGGAGGAGTTGGCCGACCGGATGGTCGAAGGTCCAGATGGCGCCGGTAAAGACCCGGCGGATGTTGGGGCATCCAACTTTGAGCGCGACCAAGAGCTCTCTGTTGCCACTAATGTCCGGGTGGTGCTGGATCAGGCGGAAGTGGCGCTAGCGCGGTTCAACGCTGGTAATTACGGTGTCTGTGAGTCGTGCGGTAAGCCTATCGGCAAGCGGCGGCTCATGGCGTTCCCCCGTGCCACTTTGTGTCTCAGTTGTAAGCAGCGCGAGGAGCGCCGTTGAATGCAGCGTAGCAGTGGTGCCGTTGCGGCGGTGATGCGTGCTGTGGCCATACTGGGCGCGATAGCTGACCAGCTGACGAAGCAGTGGGCTTTGCGTACGTTAGCGACCGTGGATTCCGAAGATAGTTACAGCTGGTTTGATGGTTTTTTGCGGTTCCGGTTGGCGTTCAACTCTGGCGCGGCGTTCAGCATGGGTTCGGGTTTCACGGTGGTGTTTTCGCTGCTCTCTATCGCTGCGGGTCTCGTTATCATCTGGGGCACCCGCACCAAACTGCACAAACTGTGGCAGGGGGCGCTAGCGGGGTTGTTGTTAGCGGGCATTATCGGAAACCTCTGTGACCGTCTCACCCGTGAACCCGGCCCCCTGCGCGGTCTAGTGGTCGATTTCATCTCCGTGAAGTGGTTCGCGGTGTTCAACGTAGCCGATATCTTCATCACCTGTGCCGCGATACTGATGGGCGTCTGGGTGCTATTAGCCGAGCGCCGCCAACTAGACATGTTCACCTGGCTCCCCGCAGTTCCCCCCACCTCCGATACGCTCGCCGCTGAGGATAATAACGGGTCTGAGAACGATTCGATTCAACCTTTAAGCGCTGTTACTCCCGGGGAGGATAGCAACGAATCGGAAAGCGAACCGCGCCTTGCCGCTGTTGTTGCTAGTGGGGAGAGCGGGGGCGGATTGGATAACGATTCGATTCAACTCTCTACTACTTTTAAGGGGGACGGGGGAGTGCTGGAAAACGGTTCGGGTCAATCTACCCCACCCCCCACCCCACCGTATGCCCCCCCCACCCCACTAGGTAGTGGGTCTGAGAGTGGTTTGGTTGTTCAATCTACCCCACCCCCTGCCTCGCAGTACGCCTTCCCCACCCCAGGTAGCCGGGACGCGGGGGAGTCCGCATCAACTACTGCAACAGATGGGGCGGAAGCGTGAGCGTTTTTATCGTTCCGGAGGGGTTAGAGGGCGAACGGGTGGATACCGCAGTCGCTAGGATGACGGGCGTATCCCGCTCCCGGGTGGCGGATTTGATGGCGCAGGGGGCGGTGTGGCTCGCTGAAGAACCGCTGTCAAAACCCTCGTTTAGGGTGAGCGCGGGGATGCTGCTTACGGTGGATATGTCGGAACCGGTACGGGTGGCGACCACCGGAGCCGGGCTCGCTGACGGGCTAGCGCTCGTATATCAAGATGCACATCTGGTGGTGGTGGATAAACCCGCTGGAGTGGCGGCGCACCCCTCTTTGGGGTGGGATGGCCCAGATGTGCTCTCGCATTTGGAGGCTGCTGGCGTGGCGGTGGCTACCTCCGGGGCTGCGGAACGGCGCGGTATCGTGCAGCGGTTGGATGTGGGAACCTCTGGGCTGATGGTGGTTGCAAAGAGCGAACCTGCGTATTCGGTGTTGAAACAGCAGTTCCGCGACCGCAGCGTAGAAAAGATTTATCTGGCGTTGATACAGGGACGACTTGACCCGTTGGAGGGCACTATTGACGCTCCTATCGGCAGGCACCCCTCCCACGCTTGGAGGTTCGCGGTGACGGCGAACGGTAGGCCGTCCGTCACCCACTACGAAACTCTGGAAGCGCACGCTGCGGTGTCGCTGCTAAAGGTGCATCTGGAGACGGGGCGCACCCACCAAATCCGGGTACATTTGGCGGCGTTGCGGCACCCCTGCGTAGGCGACCCGCTCTACGGCGCTGACCCCGTACTAGCCGCCCGTCTAAAACTAGAGCGGCAATGGTTACACGCCACCCACCTAGGCTTTCGCCACCCCTACACCAACGATTGGGTAGAGTTCGACTCCACCCCCTCCACCGACCTACAAACCGCCCTAGAAATCGCCCGCTCCGATTACGCCTAACCCCTCCTGCCGCGCAACCCTACTCTCGCGCCTCCCCGCCCCGTCATGCTGTGCGTCCATTCGTTATGCTCACTTAAGCGCAGCATGACGGGTTAAGGGGGGACTAGGGGTTATTTGTTTTTGGCGTGGTCGATTACGCCGGCGGCTACTTCGCGCATGGATTTACGTAAATCCATTGCGGTTTTCTGAATCCAGCGGAACGCTTCGGGTTCGCTTAGGTCGAGGGTTTCCTGCAGAATACCTTTCGCTTGGTCGATGGTTTTACGCGATTCCAACCGCTCCTCTAGGTCGTTCACTTCGTCTTCGATGTCGCGCAGTTCAGTGAAACGTGCCATCGCTATCTCAATCGCTGGCACCAAATCGGAAGCATCGAACGGTTTCACTACGTATGCCATCGCTCCGGCATCCCGCGCCTGTTCCACCAAGTCGCGCTGGCTGAATGCGGTGAGAATCACCACCGGAGCGATACGTTCGCTAGCGATGATACGAGCCGCCTCAATACCGGTCATCTTCGGCATCTTGATGTCCATCAACACCAAATCGGGTTCCAGTTCCCGCGCGGCGGCCACGGCAGCTTCGCCATCGCCTACCTGTTTGATGATGTCATACCCCTCTGTGGTGAGGAGTTCCACCAAGTCCAGCCGGATGAGGGCTTCGTCCTCGGCGACCAACACTCGCGGTCGGTCATTTTGACGGTTCCCGGCGTTTATCTCGCTCATTTTTCCTCCCAACCGGGTACGCAACACCTGTGTGAATATCCAGTCTAGTAAGAATGGCGTAACTTGTGGCACAATAGTGTGGATTGCCCGAGTGGCGGAATGGTATACGCGGTCGGCTCAAACCCGGCTGGTGGGAACACCTTGGGGGTTCGAATCCCCCCTCGGGCACCACGACGCAGGCCGAGAGTGGTGGGTGCTTGCACACGCCACCGAGGCCAAGGAAGTGGTTGACTGAGTTGTTTTTAACAACTCAGGGAGCACAATGACGCAGGTTGAGAGTGGTGGGTGCTTGCACACATCACCGAGGCCAAGGAAGTGGTTGACGAACTGGTTCGGTTACGAACCGGTGAGAAGCACCACAATAGGTGCGAACGCCTCAACCAGAAACCTCTGGCTACGCTACGGTCAGTACCGGCCAGGTACGCTTACTGGAAACCAACGCCGTAGCCTCCAGATGTTTCTCATAACCCGCGGGAGAGGCGGTAGTACACCTGATTCCAGCGGAGTTCTTTTGCGAACGAGGCCACGCTGGTGTCTTTGGTGATGAGTGCGAACTCGGTGCCGCACATCGCGGCGAAATCAGCGAATACCTCTGCGCCGATAGCGGTGCTCATCACGGTGTGATGTGGGGCTCCGGAGGTCAGCCAGCACTCCGCAGAAGTGTAGAAGTCCGGGTCGGGCACCCACACCGCGCGAGCCACCGGCAGGTTGGGCAACGGTTCATCCGGGGGTACTACAGTGACGGTGTTCCCGGTGAGCCGGAAACGGTCACGCATATCCGCCAAGCCGACAACGATAGCCGCTCCCGGGTCGGTGTCAAAGACCAGACGCACCGGGTCGGACTTGCCACCGATACCCAACGGGTGGATCTCCACCCGCGGCCGCGTAGTGGTCAATGACGGGCAGACTTCAAGCATGTGCGCCCCCAAGATACGCTCTTGGCCGGGAACAAGATTGTAGGTGTAGTCCTCCATCAAAGACGCACCACCGGGCAGCCCAGCGCCCATGGCCTTTGCGGCTCGCACCAACACCGCCGTCTTCCAATCACCCTCAGCAGCGAAACCATAACCCTTCCAACTAAGACGCTGCACGCTCATACCGGGAAGCTGCTCCAGCGCACCCAAATCCTCAAAATTAGTGGTGAACGCCATCGCGCACTGCTCCTCAAGGAAAGACGCCAACGCCCACTCCAGCTTCGCAGAATAACGCAACGCCGAATGCCGATCCCCACCCGGGCGCAGTTCAGATGCGACATCGTAGACGTCAAGATACTCGCTGACCAGCTCGTTTACAGCTTCCAGCGGAGTTTGGGCGACGCGGTCGGCTAGGTCGTTCACACCGAACGTGTTTACGCTCACCCCGAAAATCAGTTCTGCTTCAACCTTGTCACCCTCGGTGACAGCCACATCACGCATATTGTCCCCGAAACGCACCAGCCGCAACGAGCGCACCTCCGCCCGGCCGATAGCAGCTCGCATCCACTGCCCTACCCGTGCGATGACGTGTGGGGAATCGACGTGTCCGACCACGGTGGTGCGAACCACACCCAGACGAGTCTCTATATAGCCGAATTCGCGGTCGCCGTGTGCGGCTTGGTTTAGATTCATGAAATCCATGTTGATACTTGCCCAAGGCAGTTCTATATTCGCCTGAGTGTGCAGATGCAACAACGGTTTACCCAAGGCGTCCAACCCGGCAATCCACATCTTCGCCGGAGAGAAAGTATGCATCCACGCGATGATGCCTACGCATGCCGGATCCGAATTCGCCTCAAGCATAGTTCGGACAATTGCCTCTTTGTCTGTTAGAACAGGCTTCCACACGACATCGGCGATCATGCCTGCCGTATTCAATCGCGAGACTAGTTCGCGGGAATTATCGACCACTTGGTCAAGAACATCAGGGCCATACAGCCCTTGGCTGCCGGTCAAAAACCAGACTTGTTTACGCATGTTGCTCCTTCTTTTTGTATCTATAGACGTGGTGGTGGAGTTCTCATGACGAATACCCACCTTCTTGTGTTCCGTAACGCAACCGGAGCGTGCGAGCGCTCGGTGCAGACGAGCCGGCACGTATCCTCAGTGTGCCCTCTTGGCTCCATTCTGTCGTCCACGCTGTGAGCGCGGTGGGGAAGATCGTCTCGACCTCTACCGCGAGTCCCTTAAGGTGCGGAATCTCTAACTCGATTTCACGCTTGCCTCCCCGCCACCACAGGCTGAGCGTGTCTTCAGCGGCGCCGCGCAAGCCCAAAGCGACCCAAGGGTCATCCCAGGCTGGCAAACCGATGGGCCAGTATGGTGTGCTAGTCCGCAGCGTGTTTCTGGACGACTTCGCCACTGCGACGGCGGACGCGACTATGGCGCGCTGCTGAGCCAACATCCGGTCGAGGTGCCCCGAGAGGTAGAGGCATCCCGCTAATCCGGTGACTAAGGTGAAGGCGATGCCTTCATCATCCATCTCAGCCTGGGGGTACGCCCAGTTTGCTGCCTGTTCTGGCAGCATCGTCACGGGCGCAGATGCGGCAATGGGAGGATACCTCAGCGGATCCTGCTGGTCTGAAGTAGATTGCAAGGCCAAGCGCGAAAGCAAAGCAAAGTCCGCGCGCATCGCCCCCGACGCGCAGTTCTCGATCACGAGATGTGGATACCGCTCCAACAAGCGGTCCAGCCAGGCTTGGTACGCCCGAGCATGCTGTAGTAAGCCGTCCCCGATGCTGTCGGAGTCATGGTCGGTACCCGCGCCAGGGTTGATGTTGTAGTCAAACTTGAAGTAGCCGATTCCGAAATCCGAGACCAAGCGGTTTAGTACAGAGTCAAGGTGGGCCACCGCCGTCGCATCCCGGAGGTCGAGGTGGAGGCGGTCGTGTTCGACCACCTTGTGCCCCTTGCGCGAGAGGAACGCGGTTGGCGGTAGCTGAGTCGCGACCTCACTGCGGATGCCGATGCTCTCGGGTTCCAGCCACAGCCCGGGAATCATGCCAGCGCCGCGAATGGCGGAGATCACCTCACCGAGCCCATTGGGGAATCGTGTTTCCGATGGGCGCCATTCTCCTACCGAGTCCCACCATGCCCCGCTGTCGTCGTACCAGCCCGCGTCGATGCAGAATACTTCTGCCCCAACTGACGCTGCCATCGAGACCAGAGGTAGGAGACGGTCTGTGGTCGGATCTCCGTTGAGCGTGTTCATATAGTCGTTGAATACGACGGGCATGAGTTGATCGTCTGGGGCTGCCCGTCGCACTATCCGACGGTATTCGGTGAGTGCGCCGATGGCCGCCGTGAAGTCGGATCCGAGCGCAACTGATACCGGAACCGTCTCGAACGATTCACCGGGGGTAAGCGCAACTGACCAAGAGGCGTCACGTTCGGTGGGACCGGAAAGGCAGAAGTAGCCCCCGTCAAGATCTTCCCCTATCTCCCAGCGCCATGGGCCGTTGTGCTCAATTTGCCATGCCCAGGATAGACCGAGGGCCGGCGATTCTACCGCCGCGACGGGCAGAGTACCGCCCGTGGACCATGTTCCCTGTGACGACGCGATATAAGCGCCGCGGGGGTTTTGGTTCGTCAGCGCGCTTGAGAGAACTGGAAAGTCGTCGCGCATCGGGGTCGTTGTCCAGCGATTCTCACCAAGCCAGTCGCTCCGGCCGCTGATGCGCCGCCATGAGCCGAATTCGTCCTCTAGCGGCGGCATGCCGCGCGGCCGACCGAAGCCGACAGTCCACGAGGGAACCGACTGGAGGATGAGGTCATCTTCCGAAGCGTTCAGAACGACAACGTGCGCCCGAATCGCGGCGGAGCCGACACGCTCCAGCAACGCTGTCACGACAATGCCTGCGCCCGCGATGTCAATCTCCAGCGATTCCCCCAGCGGGGTTTTCGTCACACGATGGGCTTGGTAGCGCAACAACGCGCCGAGAGTCGTGTGTGCGATTCGGGGCGATGCCGGGGTGTTGCCATATCCGAGCGCTGCGACTTCGACAAGCGGAACGGGGTTGGGGACGTCGAAAGTTACGCCTGCAACGACGAACCACGCTACGGACACTGGAGCGTCGGGGGCAATCGAGAACCCCATCGCGAATCGTGCATCCCCGATGGCGACCGTCGCTTCAGTGCTGTCTACGGTCACTTTTCCCTCGCTTCCCTGTTGCCCGAATGGTGGGGCTGCAGAACGCTCTCACCACTCGACCCGCCGAGCAAAGCTCATGACTTGGTACTAATGCTATGATAGCGCTTTCAGATAGCGCTATCAAGAGTGCGGAAAGCATTGCGTGCTGGGCTCCGGATTCGGGGGAAACCCCAGCGCATCAAGCAGCGCGGACGCCCAATGCGGTCGGTCGCACCGACAAACTGGTGCTCTCCCGTATTACGAGTGGTGGCCGCACCGAGGAGATCAAGGCGCCCCCCTCTTGCTGGATCGCTGACATCAGGAGGGCTATGCCGCGGCGGCCCATGTCTGCGAAGTCTTGGTGTACCGTCGTCAGGGCAGGCTCCCATAACTCGGCCAAGGGGTGGTCGTCAAAACCCGCGACGCTGATGTGCTGTGGCACTCGGAGCCCCTCGTCATGGATCCCACGTATCACGCCCATGGCGATCTCGTCGTTTCCGCAGAACACAGCGGTGATTCCGGGCGTCTTAGCGATCTGGCGGCCAATCCCTCGTCCCGCACGGGGATCCCACGGCGCGTCAATCAGATCCGGGATTCGTGCGCCGGCCTTTCGAAGCGCGCGTCGCCAGCCTGTCGTGCGCCCGTCCTCGCGGCGGGATCTGGGGATTCTCACATGGTGAACAGTTTCATGCCCGAGCGACAGGAGATACCCGGTCAGTTCTTCGGCGGCTCGCGTCTCATCAATGAGAGCCTGGGGCACCCCAACCTCGCGGAGACCAGATAGCGCCACGACCGGAAGATCGGGCGGGACGGCTTTCAAAGCTGCGACGCCGGCTTTTTCGAACTTCAACACCACCACTCCGGCTATGGACCGATCTGTCGCCGCACGCACCTGTTGCGCTATATCGTCGGGCTCGTTGCTCCCGAGAACCGTAATCATTACGGCGAACCCGGCGGCGCGTGCCGCATCCTCGACACCCCGGATGGTTTCCGCGTATCCATACGTTGACGTGTTGGCGGTGATGACACTCAAGACATGAGACCGCCCCGACGCGAGCACACGGGCAGCATAGCTTGGGCGGTAACCTA
>JAITED010000209.1 GCA_031282235.1 Propionibacteriaceae bacterium
CCACCCCAGTGGAGGGTCAGAAAATCAAATTCGGCGAGAAGATGGGGTTCTTGGCGTTCTCCAGCTCCAACAACATCGTTTACCAGTTCAAGAGCATCTACTACCTGTTCTTCCTCACCAATGTACTGCGTATCGATGTGGCGTGGGCGGGCATGATTCTCACCCTCGGCACCATATGGGATGCGGTGAACGACCCGCTCATCGGCTACTGGGCGGTCAACCGTAGGTTCAAGAACGGCGATGCGGTGCGTCCGTTCGCGCTGTGGCATTCGATACCGTGGGCGGTAACGGTGGTGCTGATTTTCACCGATTTCGACGTATCGCAGGCGGTCGCTTCCGCGTTGGCGTTGGCGTTCTACATCCTCTTTGAGGTGTTCAACACCACCGTCGGGCTGCCGTATAACAGCATGGGCGGCCTAGCCACCGACAGCGACTCCGAACGCCGCTCCATCAACGCTTTCCGCAACTTGGGTGGCTGCGTGGGCTCCGCTATCGGCGCGGTGGCGTGCTTGCCGCTGTTGAAGCTGTTCGGCGCTTTGGACGCTTCCGGCAACCTGTCCGCGACCGGTGCCCCACGGGGGTTCATCATCGTGGCTTCCATTATGGGCAGCATCGTCATCGTGGGCAGTTTCGTCCACTACTTCACCACCCAGGAGCGGGTGAAACAGATCTCCGATGAGACCGGGCATATCCCCATCCAGCGCGTGTTCTCCATGCTGATAGGGTGCCGCTCTTGGTGGTTCAACACCGCGTATATCATCTGCTACGGGGTTATCAACCTGTTGTTGATGTCGTCGCTGACCTACTACGCCACCTACGTTTTGGGCAGTACCGCCGCCGCTACCTTGATTCAGGCGGCGTATCTGGTGGCCTCGGTCGGCACCAGCTTCATCGTAGGCGCGATTGACCAGAAGTTGGGGCGGCGTAAAACCATGATGCTGGCGGCGATTATCGCTATCGTCGGCAAGGTTTGGTTCATCATCCAGCCCGCATCCATCGGCGCCATCTACGTAAACGCCGTAACCGTAGGCGTTTCGGTGGCGTTCGCGTTCATCCTGTTCAACACCAACCGCAACAACATGGTTGACATCATCGAAGCAAAGGATGGCCGCCGTATCGACAGCCTCATCGCCACCACCGATAACCTAGCTAGCAAACTAGCCGTCGCCGGAGCCACGCTGCTTTTCACGCAACTGCTAGAAAACGCCGGTTACAACGCTGACTTGGCCGCCCAACCCGCTGCCGCCATCACCGTAATCGATAACATGCTCGGTTGGGCTCCCGGCATCGCATCCCTAATCATGCTAGTGGTAGCTTTCTTCATCCCGATTGAACAGGAGTACGCCGCCGCTCGCCAGAAACTGCACCGCTAAATACTGCACTGCTTTTAAAGCCCCCTGCTTGAAGGGGGTGGCAGGCGCAGCCTGACGGGGGTTGCCCCTTTAAATAGCGATAATTGCTGAGAGCGCAGAGTTAAGACACATGGCTGCTTAGCACTCTGATTAGCTGTTTATACGCTAGTCTTGCCTGTGGGTTGCTTCATGAGTAAAGTCGTGACCCCTAAACTTCCCCAACCTCAGGCAGGTATGTATGGCGACTAGCAGTAACGACCCTATGGTCGGTGATGTGCTGGATGGCCGCTACGAAATCCAAGCGGTAGTCTCCAGCGGTGGCATGGCCACCGTGTACCGGGGTTTGGATAGACGGCTGGGGCGTATCGTCGCTATCAAGCTGATGCGCGAGGGGTTGGGCGACGACGTGGATTACGTCAGTACGTTTGACCGCGAAGCGCGTACCCTCTCTGCCCTCTCTGATCCGCACATCGTGAGCGTATTTGACCAAGGGGAGGATCGCGGGCGGCCTTTTATCGTGATGGAGTTCGTGGAGGGGTGGACGCTGCGCCAAGTGATTAAACAGCAGGCGCCGCTCGCTCCGGCACGAGCCATCAACTTCATGGAGTCGGTCGCGGCGGGGTTGGCTACCGCCCACGATGCCGGGCTGATTCACCGCGACGTGAAACCGGAGAATGTGCTGATCTCCAACAAGGGGCAGATTAAGGTTGCCGACTTCGGGTTGGCGCGCTCCCAGAGCAACCACACCCTCACGGTACGCCAAGGCGTGCTGTTGGGGTCGGTAGGGTATTTGCCGCCGGAACGGGTCTCTGAAAACACGGCTGACAAGCGCTCCGACGTATACTCTGCTGGAATTATGCTGTTTGAGATGCTCACCGGCAAGAAGCCGTATACCGGCGAGACCGAGCTAGAGACGGCGTGGATGCACGTACACAACACCGTGCCCGCCCCCTCAACTTTGGTTTCTGAGACCGTGATACCGGCCTATATTGACGAACTCGTTCTCTCCGCTACCAGCCGTAACCCCGACGAGCGCCCCGCCGATGGCCGCGAACTGCTCCGGCGGGTACGCATCGCTCGGCGCGCGCTCACCGCTGGTATCCCGGATGATGCCGAACTGACCCACGCCATGAACCCGACCGGCACCGTATCCCCCAAACTGGGCGCGACTGGCAGCACGGGCGACCTATCCTTGGACGCTGCCGCAGTTGCGGAGTTGGCGGCGGCGCAGGCGAGCCCCGCTGGTGCCCGCGAGGACACCCCGCAACTGCTCATCGGGCATGATGGCCGCAAGGTGAAAGCGAAGCGCGCCGGGGCGATGAGACTGTCAGGGTTCAGCAACGAGAAGAAGTATCGCCAGCGCCGCGTCGTCGTGGCTACGGCAGTGGTGCTGCTGTTAGCCGTAGGTTTGGGTATCGTCACTTGGTGGCTTGTCAGCGGGCGTTACACCGACATGCCTGACTTACGCAATCAGAGCCGTGCGGACGCCGAACTGCTGGCCGCCCAGACGAGTATCACGCTCAAGTTTGAGGATGCCTACTCTGAGGATGTGCCAGCCGGTTTGGTCATCACCACCGAGCCCGCCCCGCTGGACAAGATACGCCGCGACGGCGAGGCTAAGGTGTTTCTCTCCATCGGCCCGGAGCGCTTCGAGGTGCCCAAGTTGGTGGGCAGCACCGTTGAGTCCGCGCGTGCCACGCTGCAAGCGCTGCATTTAGAGTTGGGCACCGTCTCGCAGGGTTACAGCGATGACCAGCCGTTGGGTACCATCATTGAACAGAGCGTGGCCGAGGGCGAGTTGGTGCGCCGTAACACTTCTATCGGGGTTACGGTGTCGCAGGGGCGTAAACCGATTCCGATAACGGATTACACCGGGCAGAGCGCCGAAGTCGCCGTGAGCGAACTGAAAGCTGCCGGGCTGGAGGTGACTATCAGCGACGCCTACTCCGACACTATCGAGCCGGGCACGGTGATGCAGCAGGAGCCGAACTCTGGCGACCTGTATAAAGGCGATACGGTGAAACTCACGGTGTCGAAAGGGCCGGAGTTGGTGGCGGTGCCAAGCGGGTTGACGTGGACTAGCGCCGCCAACGCTCAGGCGATTCTGGAGGCCGCGAACCTCAAGTCGGAGATTCGCCACGGTTTCGCTTACGTGGGGCTAAATGTGGTGACCGAGGTTTCCCCGCCCTCTGGAACGCTAGTGGAGCAGGGATACACGGTAATTCTGTACGTGAAATGAGCGGTGCGTAAATTGAGGTAGAATCTTGAACCTCATGTCGCACATACCAACTTTAGAAGAACTGCACGCGCTACCGCCGGTGCAGCAGCCAGCGTACCCTGACCCGGACGCGGTGGCGCAAGTGGTGGCGCGGTTGCGCAAAATGCCGCCGTTGGTGTTCGCCGGGGAGTGCGACGACCTGCGGGAGCGTATCGCTGCTGCCGCCGCCGGTCATGCGTTCATTCTGCAGGGCGGCGACTGCGCCGAAACGTTCGATGCGCTCAGCGCTAACTCCATCAAGGCGAGCCTTAGGGTGCTGCTCAGCATGGCGGTCGTGCTCACATACGCCGCCGAACTGCCGGTGGTGAAAGTGGGGCGTATCGCGGGACAGTACGGCAAACCGCGCTCGTCTGACACCGAAACCCGCGCTGGTATCACGCTGCCCGCCTATCGCGGCGACGCGGTGAACGGTTATCCTTTCACCCCGGAAGCCCGCATCCCGGATCCGGAGCGGCTGGTGCGGATGTATAACGCCAGCGCCGCCACCCTAAACTTGGTGCGCGCGTTTGTGAAAGGCGGGTTCGCTGACATGCGCGCCATGCACGCTTGGAACGCCTCTTTTGTGCGCGACAGCCCCGTTGAGGCGCGTTACGAACAGATTAGCGCCGAGATTGAGCGCGCCCTCGGGTTCATGGAGGCTTGTGGGGTGTCGGTTGATACCATGCGCAGCGTCGATTACTACGCCAGCCATGAAGCGCTGTTGCTGGATTACGAGCACGCCATGACCCGTATTGACTCCCGCTCCGGGCTGCCGTATGACACCTCTGGGCACATGCTTTGGATTGGGGAGCGCACCCGGCAGTTGGATGGGGCGCATGTGGCGCTGTTGCGGCAGGTGAAAAACCCGCTCGGCATCAAGTTGGGGCCTAGCGTCACCGGCTTTGAGGCGCTGGCGCTGGCAGAGAAACTTGACCCCGACCGGGTGCCGGGGCGTATCAGCTTCATCACCCGTTTGGGTGCCGATAAAATACGCGAGGTGCTTCCCTCAATTATTGAAACTGTGGAGAGCAGTGGTCGTCAGGTGGCGTGGATCTGCGACCCGATGCACGGCAACACTTTTGAGAGCGCAAACGGTTATAAAACCCGTTCTTACGCCGCTGTCGTCGATGAACTGGACGGTTTCTTCGACGTACACGAACAGTTGGGCAGTTGGCC
>JAITED010000009.1 GCA_031282235.1 Propionibacteriaceae bacterium
GTAAGAACATGAATATCGTAATAATCTTTCATTCGCGTATTCGCTGTACCAAATGCCACACACGCCGCACTATCTCGACATGGGGAAAGTGCTGTACGCTCCAAAAATCGCTCAAAGAAAAAGTTGCGCTGAATGATATGCGGCGGCGTACCCGTCTTAGCTGACAGGTTGCGCGAGCGCGCTTTTAGCTGCATAGCAGTTTTCACAGCAACACCTCCAAATAGGTTTTGATTGGTTTCGCTACCCTAAAACGTTCTGCAACCCGCAACAACTGCGGGATATCCCTATCTTTAAGCGTTACATAACGTTTGACAGCCGTCACAACGATTTCAGAATCAATACGGCTCCGGCTCCGAACCACATCACAAACCGCGCGCTCCGCGCTATACGTATTAACCAAATAGCCGTACTTCGTCGCAACACGAACAACATCCAAACCATAACTATCCGCTTTAACCGAAAAAACCTTGAAACCATCCCGTAACAGCCCTTTAGTGTTGTACCCAAACGGAACTGTAACAGAAAACTTAACCGGGTCACGGTCGCTCAAACCATGCAGATACAACGCCGTGCCGTGCGAATACACAATCTTCGGGCGCCGCAACTGCTCAATAAACAATAAATCATCAGGCGCATCAACCGCCCCATACACTCCCCGAGCCACACGCTCCAGCTCCCCCGACTTCACCGACCGCGACAAACCCATATATGAAAAACCCAAAGACTTACCCTGCGCCGCCGAGATGACACCGCGAACTAGGCCACCATTCGCCATGATAACCACCCCTTATGTTAGAAATATGCTAAAACTATATACAATTATAGCTTATTACAAACCAAATACGGGTAGAACAATACCATTTTTGGGATAGTTCTGTCTGGAGAGTGGGGGCAGCTTCAGCGGGTTAGGGGGCGGGTGGTGGGGACTATGGGTTTGGGGAGGTTGCTGGCGCGGTTGGTGAGGAAAGCGTCTACGCCGTTGGCGCAGGAACGACCCTCGGCGATGGCCCAGACGATTAGGGATTGGCCGCGGCCACAGTCGCCGCAGGCGAATACGCCGGGGACGCTGGTTTGGAAATCTGCGTCGCGTATCACGTTGCCACGGGCATCTAGGGCTAGGCCCAGCTCTGCTACTACGCCGGTGGGCTCGGGGCCCAAGAAACCCATCGCTAGTAGCACTAGGTCGGCGGGTAGGGTGCGGGTAGTGCCGGGGATGGGGTTCAGTTTCGTATCTACATCGCTCACTTCGATAGCGTTGACGTGAGTAGCAGCATCCCCTAGGAAGCGGGCAGTGGATACGGAGTAGAGCCGCTCGCCGCCCTCCTCGTGGGCGCTGGCTACGCGATATAGATTCGGATACGTCGGCCACGGCTGGTTCTGGGGGCGCTCCTCCCCTGGGCGCGGCATAATCTCTAAACTGGTGACGCTAGCGGCTCCCTGCCTAAGAGCAGTGCCGATACAGTCAGCGCCGGTATCGCCACCGCCGATAATCACCACATGCTTGCCTTGGGCGCTGAGCATCGGCTCCGTGCCGTTCACCACCGCTTTGGTGGCGGCGGTTAGGTACTCCACCGCTTGATGGATGCCTGCTAACTCCCGCCCAGGGACGTTCAGGTCGCGGGGAACTGTGGAGCCGATGGCCAGCACCACTGCGTCGAAACGCTCCACCAACTGCGTGCCGGTGATGTCCACGCCGATGTTGCAGTTGGTCTTGAACGTGGTGCCCTCTAACGCCATCTGCTTTAGGCGACGCTCCAACACGGTTTTCTCCAGCTTGAAGTTGGGGATACCGTAGCGCAACAGACCGCCGATAGCATCGGCGCGCTCATACACCACCACGGTGTGCCCCGCGCGGGTGAGCTGTTGCGCCACCGCTAACCCCGCCGGGCCGGAACCGACTACGGCGATAGTCTGCAACGAGTGCCAATCCGCGCTTATCGGCTCGACGCGGCGGTCAGCCCAAGCGCGGTCAATAATTGCGACCTCGATATTTTTGATGGTTACTGGGTCGCGGTACTCCCCCACCACACAGGCGGCCTCGCACAGCGCCGGACACAGCCTGCCGGTGAACTCGGGGAAGTTGTTGGTGGCGTGCAACCGGTCTGCCGCCGCCCGCCACTCGTCGCGCCACACCAAATCGTTCCACTCCGGCATCAGGTTGCCCAGTGGGCAAGCCGCGTGACAGAAAGGCACACCGCAATCCATACACCGGCTCGCCTGCGTCTCAATAAAAGGCAACACCGCCGCACCCGGAGTGCCGGGGTACACCTCGCACCAATCGGATACGCGCTCCGCCACGCTACGGCGCTCCGCAACAAGGCGTGCCACTTTCATAAAACCTTGCGGGTCAGCCACGGGTCGCTCCCATCATCAATTCCACCAGTTGGGCATCGGTTGCGCCCTCAGCTAGACCACGCTCTCGCGCGGCCAACACGCGAGCGTAATCTCGGGGCATAATCTTTGTGAAACGCTCAGCGATACGTCCCTCAGCTAACAGTGCCTCGGCTACGGTGGAGCCGGTCTCCAACTGGTGCAGCGCCAACAGTTCGGATATACGGATTACGTCGGCGGTGGTTAGCGGATGCGCGTCCACCAAACCGGTGTTCAGTTGCTCCAAATCCAAATCCAGCACCCACGCGACACCGCCAGACATGCCAGCTGCAAAGTTGCGCCCAGTGGGGCCGAGAATCAGCGCTTCACCGCCGGTCATGTACTCGCAGCCGTGGTCGCCTACCCCCTCCACTACGGCGGTAGCCCCGGAGTTACGCACACAGAACCGCTCCCCCACTTGGCCGCGCAGTAGTATCTGCCCGCTGGTCGCGCCGTAGCCGATGACGTTACCCGCCACCACCTCGCCGTGGGGGTCGAACGGGGAATCTGGATGTGGATATACGATAATACGTCCCCCAGATAATCCCTTGCCCAGATAGTCGTTACAGTCTCCCACTAGGCGTAACGTCACACCACGCGGTAAGAATGCTGCGAAACTCTGCCCGCCGGTACCGATGAGCGTGAAGTCTATGGTGTCATCCGGCAGCCCCGCCCCTCGCGTCGCCTTGGTGACGTGGTAGCCCAGCAGCGTACCGACAGTGCGATGCGTATTTCGTACCTCGAACGTGCCCTGTACTGGTGTGCAATGCTCAATCGAGTCTTTGGCGGCGGCTAGTAGGGCTACATCTAGGGATTTGTCTAGTTCGTGGTCCTGTTCACGCACTTGGTGGCGTTGCTGCCCCGGTTTCGGCGCGATGTCGGCTTGCAGGGGGGTTAAATCCAGCCCGGCGGCTTTCCAGTGCTCTAGTGCGGGGCGTATTTGCAGCGCGGCAACCTGACCCACGGCTTCTTGGAGGGTACGGAAACCCAACTCTGCGAGCAGTTCGCGTACCTCCTCAGCTAGCATCAAGAAGAAGTTGCTGATGTGTTCCGGCTTGCCAGCGAAGTATTTACGCAGCTGCGGGTTTTGGGTGGCGATACCAACCGGGCAGGTGTCCTGATTGCACACCCGCATCATCACGCACCCGCTGGCCACCAGTACCGTAGTGGCGAACCCAAACTCCTCCGCGCCCAGCAGCGCGGCCACCACCACATCCCGACCGGTTTTGAGTTGGCCATCTACCTGCAACACCACTCGGTCGCGCAGCCCGTTGCGTAACAGCGTCTGTTGCGTTTCGGCCAACCCCAACTCCCACGGGCTGCCCACATGTTTGATGGACGTGAGCGGGCTGGCACCGGTGCCGCCGTCGTGGCCGGAGATGAGAATCACGTCAGCTTTGGCTTTCACCACGCCCGCTGCCACCGTACCCACACCGGATTCGGAGACCAACTTCACCTGTACCCGAGCCTGCGGATTGGCGCTCTTTAGGTCATGTATGAGCTGTTTGATGTCCTCAATGGAGTAGATATCGTGGTGCGGCGGGGGGCTGATGAGCTGCACCCCCGGCGTAGAGTGGCGCACTTTCGCCACCCAAGGGTAAACCTTCTGCCCCGGCAACTGCCCGCCCTCGCCAGGTTTCGCGCCCTGCGCCATCTTTATCTGAATGTCGGTAGCGTTCGCCAAATACTCACTCGTAACCCCGAATCGCCCGCTGGCTACCTGTTTCACAGCGGAGCGGCGCGTTAGGTCGTAGAGTCGCTCCGGGGATTCTCCCCCCTCGCCGGTGTTCGATTTCGCCCCGATAGCGTTCATGGCGATGGCGATGTTCTCGTGCGCCTCCTGCGAGATGGAGCCGAAACTCATCGCCCCGGTGGAGAAGCGTTTCACAATCTCAGTGACCGGCTCCACCTCGTCCAACGGCACCGAACCATACGGGCTGCGTAACTCGAACAGGGCGCGCAGTGTCATCAGCCGCCCCGACGTATCGTTGATACGCCCCGTATAACGTTTGAACATCGCGTAATCGTTGCCGCGTACCGCCTGCTGCAGCGTGAAGATGGCCTCGGGGTCGAACAGGTGTTCCTCGCCCTCGCGTCGCCACTGGTATTCACCGCCCACAGCTAGGCTGCGATGTGGCTGTTTGTTGCCGGTGAGCGGGTAGCCGAGCGCGTGTTGCGCTGCGCTGCTGCGCGCCACCTGCTCCAACCCGATGCCGCCGATACGGCTCACCGTGCCGGGGAAAAACTCGGCCACAAAGTCGTCCGCTAAACCGATGGCCTCAAACACCTGCGCGCCGGTGTAGCTGGCGATGGTGGAGATGCCCATCTTGCTCATCACCTTCAATACGCCTTTGCCGAGCGCCGTCCGTACATTCTCAATGGCTTTCTCCGGGCTAACCGTGACGTACAACTCCCGTCTAGCCAAATCCTCAGCGGTCTCAAATGCGAGATACGGGTTGATGGCGGCGGCACCATAACCAATCAGCAGCGCGGCGTGATGCACCTCGCGCACATCTCCCGCCTCCACAATCAACCCGATTTGGGTACGCTGCTTCACGTTCACCAGATGGTTGTGTATCGCCGCCGTGAGCAGCAGCGACGGGATGGGGGCATGGTCGCCGTCCGAATGCCTATCTGACAATACGATGACCCGCGCCCCAGCGGCGATGGCGGCGCTCACCTCGTCACGAATCTGTTCCAGCCGCTCGCGCAGCGCCTCCGCGCCCCTATCCACGTCATAGAGCCCGTGGATGACGTGGGTGTGCCCGCCGGTGGGCTGCCCCGCGTGCTCACCCAACCGGGTGATTTTCGCCAACTGTTCCGAATCGAGAATCGGGAACGGGATGATGATTTGACGGCAAGAATCCGGGCCCGGTGCCAGCAGGTTCGCTTCCGGGCCGATGCCGGTGGACAACGACGTCACCAACTCCTCCCGGATGGCATCCAGCGGCGGGTTAGTCACCTGCGCGAACGTCTGTCGGAAGTAATCAAACAGGTTACGGGGCTTGTCAGAGAGCACTGCAATCGGCGTATCGTCGCCCATCGCCCCCACCGGCTCCGCGCCAGTGTTAGCCATCGGAGCGATGATACGGCGCAACTCCTCATGGGTGTAGCCGAAAATCTGCCCTCGGCGGGTGACAGAGGCGGGCGAATGGACAACGTGGGTGCGCTCCGGCAAGTCGTCAATGCTGACCACCCCTTGCGCCAACCATTCGCCATACGGATGCTCGGCGGCTAACGTATCTTTTATCTCGCGGTCGTCGATGAGACGGTGCTCCTTGATGTCAGCCAACAACACTCGTCCTGGGCGTAACCGCCCTTTGGCTAGCACATCTGCGGGAGCCACTGGCAGCACCCCGGCCTCGGAGGCGAAGATGATACGGTTGTCGCGGGTGAGCCAGTAGCGCGCTGGGCGTAAACCGTTGCGGTCTAGCACCGCGCCAATCTGGGTGCCGTCGGTGAACGCCACCACCGCCGGGCCGTCCCACGGCTCCATCACGCAGGAGTGGAAGCGGTAGAAATCGCGGTGAGAGGCGGGCATCCGCTCGTTGTGTTCCCACGCTTCCGGAATCATCATCAAGATGGCGTGCGCCAGCGGTCGCCCCCCCAAGTGCAGCAGTTCCAACACCTCGTCGAAACTCGCTGAATCGGAACTATCGGGGCTACATATGGGGAAGATACGGTTCAAGTCGCCGGGGATGAGCGGGGTGGCCAGCAGCGATTCGCGGGCGCGCATCCGGGCCCGGTTGCCTTTGATGGTGTTGATTTCGCCGTTGTGGGCAATCATTCTGAACGGGTGCGCCAGTTTCCAGCTGGGGAACGTATTGGTCGAGAATCGGGAATGCACTAGCACTAACGCTGACGTGAACCGCTCATCGTGCAGTTCGGGGTACACAGCCGCCAACTGGGAGGTGGTCAGCATCCCTTTATATACGATGGTGCGCGCCGACAGTGACGAGAAATACACCCCCAGTTCGTTTTCGCAGCGCCGCCTGAGACAGTAGGCGCGCCTATCCAACTCGATGCCGCGCTCACCGCCCAGCGAGCTTACGAACAGTTGCGCAAAATACGGGCGCACCGCCTCCGAGACTGGGGAAAGACTGGCGGTGTCAATCGGCAGTTCGCGCCACCCGATGACGCGCAACCCCTCCGCTGCCGCAATCTCCACCACCCGGTCGCTGACCTGCTGGCGTTCCGTAACATCAACCGGCAGATAGCCGATACCGCAGGCGTATTCTCCTGCCGCAGGCAACTCAAAGGGCACTACCGCCCGTAAAAACGCATCCGGAATCTGGGTGAGAATGCCCGCGCCATCACCGGCTGCCGCGTCCTCACCAGTAGCCCCGCGATGGTCAAGGTTAGCCAGCGCGGTAAGCCCCTGCGCCACGATGTCGTGACTCGCTCGCCCCGACAGGTCAGCCACGAACGCCACCCCGCACGAGTCATGCTCAAACGCCGGGTCATAAAGCCCCGCTCCAGTGACCCCCATAAGCGCCTCCCCAAACTGGTCTCAACTGTAAAGCCATAGCCTACCGGAGCCAGAAACTTTTAAGCGACACCCAGCTAAAAAACTGTCCGCGTCGTCGAAAATGGCGGATTGTCCCGCCGTCTTGGTTTCCTTTGGGATGTTTTGGCGCGGCTGTTACTCAGGTACCGCTGCTGAGTAGGGTATGGTCGCAGATAGCCCACCACTAGGCAGATTGGGAGTGAGGCGTAAACAGCATGAAGATTAGAAACTTGAAGCTGACTGATTACGAAGCGGTATACGCCTTATGGTGTCGTAGTGCCGGAATGGGATTAAACGACGTGGATGACAGCCGCGAAGGTATCGCCAAATATCTGGCGCGTAATCCGAACACCTGCTTCGTCGCCGAAGCTGAAACCGATGCCGGGATTGTGGGAGCAATACTGAGTGGCCATGACGGACGGCGCGGGTTTATTTACCACACCTGTGTGGCTCCCGAAATGCGGCGCAACGGATTAGGCGCCCAACTCGTAACCGCCGCTTTGGAGGCACTACGCACAGCGGGCATAAGCAAAGTCGCTCTAGTAATCTTTGGCCACAACACTAGCGGTAACGCCTTTTGGGAGCGTTTAGGTTTCACTCCCCGCCCCGACTTGACCTACCGCAATCGCCCCCTAATCGCCCTAGAACGCATTGATACGTAACATACGTAGCGTCTGGTTGATAGTGTTTTCGTGTCACTATCAAAAACCGATAATGGACTGCATAAATATCGGGTTTGGGCGTAGGGGTTGTGGCACACCTATTAGTAAAGAGCGGCTTCGCCGTATGAGCGTTGATACGAGAATACACTATGGAAAAGAATGAACTCATTGCAGGCAGACCACGCATCGGCTGGGTATTTGATGGTAGCCCTGACGTTGCTCCTATCGCCGCCATGTTGGTGGACACAGCGGAGGGCATAACGCTCACCGTCCCGCTGATATCACCTACTCCTCTGGAGACTCAAAACAGGAACAGCGTACATGGCCCCTGGTTTGCGTATTCCGGAGTTATTCTAAATGACATCCCAACTACGGAGGGCAAGTGCCCAAAAACGCTACAGTTCCACGACGCAATTGGCTCCGTTTTGCTTGTCGGATGTCGATCAGTGGGAACATTACCCACAATGCTTTCGAACCAGATTGGCCATGGGAAAATCATCGCAGATTACGCCGTTTTTGGTGGTCACTCTTTTGAGTATGACCGAATTAACGGTATGAGAAGCGCAATTGACGGTTTATTCCAATGGTTCGGTCGCAGTTCTATGGCCTTAGAGCATCTGGGTTTTCATATGGCGAAACTTGAGAAAACAGGGGCACATCTCAATAGTAGAAACCAACTTAAATCTTTCAAGGCTGGCCTTGAGTTGATTCAAACTCAGCTCCCACCCATGCTCCTACCTGACTGGAAACAATGGATTGACGAAGCTATCGACTGCTACTTGGGAACTAAACACCCTGATCATCCGCTACCGGATTACACTGTACGCGCAAACGTCTGGCGACAAAACGTCCTAGTTTTACGCGCATGGATTGCCAAGTACTTGGGTGTAGACGATGAAAATCTGCTTGATAGACTTCAGCACGACCCGCTGAATCAGCCTTATACAGTGGAAGATTAAACATCGGTCAGCCTGCCATGGAATCACCGGCTGCTGCGTTCTCCCCGGTAGCCCCGCGATGGTCAAGGTTAGCTAGCGCGGTAAGCCCCTGCGCCACGACACCTGACTACAAAATCACTAGCAAGGTAGGCAAACATCAGCTCTAGGGGATTACGAGATGCATACCAGAGCTATTAGACTCCTTGGAATCGCACGTATAATATGATATTAACCGCACGATTCAGTATGATTTATGTGTACGATAGAAAGGAGTTGTGCCGTGCTAATCACCGCGACGGAGCTGAAAACAAACATCGGTCAGTATCTGGATACCGTCAGCCGCGAGGACATATTCATCAGCCGTAAAGGCAAGATAATCGCCAAAATAACCGACCCGGCTCGGGACAAGGTTGCGCTGTTAGACAGTCTGGTTGGGATAGCCGAAAATGTGACCTTATCCGCTGCGCAAGCACGCGCCGAAAGGCTGGCTGACGCATGAGGGTAATCATCGACACAAACGTCATTATTGACGTATTGGAGCGCCGGGAAGCCTTTTTTGCTGATTCTTACGCGGTCTGCAAACTCGCAGCGGAGGGCATACTGGATGCTTTCACCCCAGCGAGCAGCATCACTGACGTTCACTACATCATCAGGAAAAGTACGCAGGATGCGAGCGCGGCACGAAATGCCATCACCACACTGTTACAACTGATACGAGTGTGCGATACCACAGCTGCCGACATAACTGCTGCCCTCGCTCAAAACACTCCGGATTTTGAGGACGCGGTACTGGCCGCCACCGCCAGACGCGAGAAAGCGGCCTACATAATTACCAGAGATACCTCCGGCTTTGACAACTCTGCTGTTCCGGCCATCTCCCCGAGCGAGTTCATCGCTAGCCGTAATTTAATCGGTTGATACGTCGCTAAACGTCGCAGCATCAACCTCGTCATGCCCAGTATCGGAAGTATCTGAATCATCCGGGGTGTCGGAAGTATCAGACGTATCCAAACCATCGGACGTATCCGAGGCATCTGACGTATCCGAAACGTCCGAAGCATCAGCGGTGGGCGCGATGGGGGCGAAGGGGGCGGGGTCGGCACCGGGGCGCTTTATCAGTTGCCAGATTAGGACAAGGGCGGCTACTAGGAAGATGGCGGCGGTGGCCCAGTTGTTTACGCGGATGCCGGCGGGGGCGTTTACGGGGTCGATACGAATCAGCTCTATGAAGAAGCGGCCAAAGGTGTACCACAGCACGTATGAGGTGAACAGTTTGCCGTAGCCGAAGTTGTTACCGCGGCTGAGCAGGAATAACACTAGGATGCCGAACAGGTTCCACAGCCCCTCGTATAGGAATGTGGGGTGGAAAGTGGCGTATTCGCCGTAGCCAAAGGGGCGATGTATGGCGTCAATCTCTAAACCCCACGGCAGTTCCGTTGGGCTGCCGAAAACCTCCTGATTGAACCAGTTGCCGAGTCGCCCTACGGCTTGCGCTGCCAGCAGGGTGGGGGCAAAAACATCCATGACCGCGGCCATGTCCAAGTGGTGAATCCGGCAAAACACCCACGCGCCGATAGCGCCGCCGATGACGGCACCGATGATGCCCAAGCCACCGTTCCAAATCCTGAAGATGTCAAGCCAATCGCGCCCCGCCGTGAAGTAGCGCTGCCACTCGGTGACCACATGGTAGATACGCGCCCCTACGATGCCGCAGATGATGGCAGTGAACGCCAAAGAGTCGAACGTGTCAGCGTCGCCGCCCCAACTCACCATCCGGCGTTTGCCCCAGAACCAAGCGACGCCGATAGCCGCCAACAGGCACAGCGCGTAGATGTGAATGGTGAACGGGCCGAGGTGAATGGACGACCAAGGCGGGGATGGTATAAATAACGCAAACATCAATTCACTACCCTATCGGCTATCAGGGCTTCTTGAAAACAGGAGTAACTTCCGGTGTGGCAGGCCGCCCCCGTCTGATGCACCAGATAGAGCACGGCATCGCGGTCACAATCCACATACACCGCCCGCACCTGCTGGGTGTGCCCGGAGGTTTCGCCTTTCACCCACTGCTGCTGGCGTTCCCGAGAGAAATACGTAGCGAACCCGGTACGCAGCGTAGCTTCCAGCGCCGCCTTATCAGCCCACGCCAACATCAACACCGCTTGGGTGCTGGCATCCTGCGCGACGACGGGTATCAACCCGGCTTCATTGAAACGTAAATCATCAAACATGAGAGCCTCAATCAGCTTAGGATTCGCTCAACTGCGCTAACACCAGTTCGCGCACTTTAGCGGCATCGGCCTGTCCGTGCAAGGTACGCATCACCGCTCCGATGAGCGCGCCAGCCGCTGCCGGTTTACCGGAGCGCACCTTGGCGGCAATCTCGGGGTTGTCCGCGATAGCGGCGGCGATAGCAGCCTGCAACGCCCCAGCGTCGCTCGTCACGGCCAGCCCGTGTAACTGCACCACCGCAGCGGGGCTGCCCTCCCCCGCCAACACCCCGGCGATGACTTGGCGAGCCAAGCTATCGTTCAGGCTGCCGGTCTCCACCAACGCCTGCACCTCGGCCACTTCCCGCGGGGTAATCGGCAACTCTGGCAGTGTCACGCCCGTCTCGTTGGCGCGCCGCGCCAGTTCGGTTAGCCACCACTTCCGGGCGCTCGCCGGGCTACAGCCAGCATCCACCGTCTCCGCAATGAGGTCTAATGCGCCCTCACTAGCCAAAATGTCCCCGAACTCCCGGGGCGTGAACCCCCATTCGGCGGCCAGCCGCGCCCGGCGCACCGCCGGATGCTCCGGGCGCGTGGTGCGCAACTCCTCCACCCAAGCCGGGTCGGGAGCCACCGGCACCAAATCGGGTTCCGGGAAATAGCGATAATCTTCAGCGGTCTCTTTGGAACGCCCCGGCGTGGTGTAGCCGCCCTCGTTCCAATGCCGCGTCTCCTGTTTCACGCGCCCACCGGCGGTCAGAATCGCACCTTGGCGCTGCATCTCGTAGCGCACCGCATCCGTCACGGCTTTGAGCGAGTTGACGTTCTTGGTTTCGCTTCTGATGCCCAAAACGTCGCTACCTTTGGGGCTGAGCGACACGTTCACATCACAGCGTAAGTTTCCGCGCTCCATACGAGCCTCAGACACCCCCAGCGCCCGCACCATGTCTCGCAGGAACGCCAGATACCCGGAGGCCACTTCGGGGGCGGCGGCACCGGTGCCATGAATCGTCTTGGTGACGACCTCCATCAGCGGCACCCCGGCACGGTTGTAGTCGAGGAGCGAATAATCGGCTCCCGAGATACGCCCCACGCCGCCGACGTGGGTCAGTTTGCCCGCGTCCTCCTCCATATGCACCCGCTCAATGGGCACTTGATACGTAACCCCACCGACCTCAACGGCGATGCCGCCATCGAAACACAGCGGCTCGTCGTACTGTGAAACCTGATAGTCCTTCGGCATGTCGGGATAGAAGTAGTTTTTACGCGCAAAGCGGCACCACTTAGCAATTTCGCAGTTCAGCGACAGCCCAATACGTATCGCTGACTCCACCGCTTTCCGGTTCAACACCGGCAGCGAACCGGGCAACCCTAAGCACACCGGGCAGACGTGGCTGTTGGGTTCCCCGCCGAAATCGGTGGGGCAACCGCACCACATTTTGGACGCGGTGGAGAGTTCGACGTGCACCTCCAACCCCAGTACCGGGTCGAAACGCTCTACCACTTCGTCAAACGGCAGCAACTCGTCACTCATCAGCGCACCACTTTCGTATTCGGTAGCAGCGGGGCTTTCTCCAGCAGTGCCCCGCCCCATTTGGCGCTCAACTCCCGCTCCAAAGCGGCACCCACCAGATACAGCCGGTCATCGGCCAACGCCGGTGCCATTACCTGAAATCCGACCGGCAACCCATCTTCGGGAGCCAAACCGCACGGGAAAGCTGCCGCCGCAATCCCGGCCAGATTGGCAGGGATGGTACACAAATCGCTCACATACATCGCCAGCGGGTCGTCAATGTGTTCCCCCAACTTGAACGCCGTCGTCGGCGTGGCGGGCGACACCAATACGTCGCACTTCTCAAACGCCGCTGCGAAGTCGCGGGCGATTAGGGTACGCATCTTCTGCGCGGAGCCGTAGAAAGCATCGTAGTAACCGGCGGAGAGCGCGTAAGTGCCCAAGATAATCCGGCGTTTTGCCTCTGCCCCGAACCCTTTCCCACGGCTGAGACGCATCACCATCTCTGTCGAGTTGATGCCGTCGTCGCCGACTCGCAGCCCGTAGCGCATCCCGTCATAGCGCGCCAGATTGCTGGACACCTCAGCGGGCATAATCAGATAATACGTAGCCAGCGCGTGTATAAAGTGCGGGCAGGACACTTCCACCACCTCAGCCCCGCACGCCTGTAACGTAGCGATGGCTTCGCGTACCCGCAACTCCACACCGGGGGCGTACCCCTCGCCGCCCAACTCGGTGACCAAGCCAATACGTAGCCCTTTCACGTCGCCGCTTCGCGCTGCCCCCACCACATCGGGCGCCGGCGCCGTTAGGGAAGTGGAATCCATCGGGTCGTGACCGGCA
>JAITED010000132.1 GCA_031282235.1 Propionibacteriaceae bacterium
AGGCATTCGTCGCGCACTTCACAACGAGCGCACACCTTTTTGGCTTCCTCAATCTGGGCAAGCGCCGGCCCGGTGTTCCCGATAGGGAAAAAGAGTTCGGGGTCTTCGTCGAGGCACGCGGCTTTATCACGCCAATCCATCGGTTAATTAAGCTCCTGTCTTGCAAGCGCAGGGGAAACACACGGTCGCCCTAAAGGTTACACTGAAAAAGTCTCCATTACTAGGGTGTAATAATAGTCACTTAATCAAATAGCTGGCCTACGCCACGCGCAAATCTTTACGCTGTGGGCTTAACCGCAGGCAAAATCAGGATTTAATACGTCGCGCCGTCAGAAATGCCGCGATTAGGCCGCCCAGCGCCAGCGCCAACAGCGCCAAATTGCGCACCACCAGCAGCGCGGTGGCTAACGTGCCCCCCAGATAGGGCTGTACCAGTGCGCCGTATGTTATGGGGTACACCGCCTGCGTGAGCGCGGCGGCGATGAGCGCCAACGACCCCCCGGCGTATGCCATTAAGCGCCCCCCGAAAGAGGTGGGCAGTGACACCCCGAGCGCCAAAGGCCCTGCCAGCCAGAACAGGTACTGCGGGCTGAGGGTTTTATTCACCACCAGCAGCAGCAAAATAGCCGCCAACACCGCCGCTAGTTGCGCCACCAGAATCCGATGCGCCAGCGCTGGGGTTTCCGGAGTCGCACCCAACCGGTGTTGCCGCCACCACAGATAAGCGGAGTGCGACGCAATCAGCGCCCACGCCACTAGGAACGCCCAAGCCGAAACTTGCAGCCAGAACGGCACCGTCACCCCAAACACCTCATAGGCGTTGGCGCTGGTGAAACTGACCGTGTAGCCGCTATCGGGCAGGGCGTGTAGCGCCATCGGCCAAGTGGCGGGCACCGACTCTATCTGTAGCCCGCGCGCCGACTGCCAGTGCAGCGGGGAGATACTCCGTTCCCAGCCCCCCAGCAGCAGCGAAGTCGTACCTAACGCCAGCCCCGCCACCGCGAACCCCACCAGCCGCCGCATCCCAGCGCGGTGCGGTGCGATAATCAGCGCAATCAACGCCGCAGGCCACAGCTTCAACCCGGCGGCCACTGCCATCGCAGCCCCTGCGGCGTGGTCGGAGGTGCCCAGCATAGCTAGCGAACAGCAGATAAGGCAGGCCACCATGATGTCCAACCGCACCCACAACAGCGGGCCGATGGCCGCCGTAAATAGTATCCAGTAGCCAGCGGCGAGCGGAGAACGTTTCGTCAACACCGCCACCGCCGCCAAGTCGAACAGCGTCATAGCGAGACCGAACGTCAACTCGAACGCCGCGAACTGCTCCCCGGAGATGAGGCGTATCAACCGCAGAAACCATACGATAGGCAGCGGATACTCCAACAAAGTGGCGGTGTCTTGCTCTGCCAGCGAGTTGAAGTAATACGCCACGTCGCCAGCGATGTAGCGGTAACGGTCGGCGTAAAGCCACAGCATCAGGGCGCGGGTGCCCAACCACAACGCCACCAAAAACATTAGTGACAAGGTGTTTCGGGACAGCGGGAAAGCGTTCTGTGCAGGGGGATTTTCAGCGGATGATACGGGCGTATTCACATTTCCCCCTGCGCCGCGCCCGTTTTAGTGAGTTGGATGGTACGGAAGTGGTCAGGGTTGAGGAACCCCCACACCCAACGCAACAGTTCAACGAAGAACCACAGCACCAGCAGGTTACGCGCCACCAGCACCAGAGTCACCGGCAGTTGCAGATACTTCAACCAGCCCACTTGGTCGCGTACCAATATGCTGTACGAGATGGGGTAGACCAAGGTGGTGAGCAAGGTGAAACCCAACATCAGCGAGCTTAAACGTTTCAAGAGGTTGCGGTCGTGGTGGTAGTTCTGTTGCCACGGCGAGCGCACCCCCAAAACGGTGAACGCCGCCGCCATAGTGGGAGCCAGCCAAATCACGTACTGCGGGCTGAACGTCTTGTTGCTAACAATCAGCGCGGTGATGGTGAGCAGCATCAGTGCGGTGGCCTCAAACATGCGCCCCTGCCCCCGCAAACACCAAGCCGCCCCCGCAATCACCGGCAGCAGATAGCCGCACGCCCCCGCGATGGAGGCCGCTGCCGTCCAGAAAGGCACGTCGGAACCCCACACCTCAAAGGCTTGCCAGCGGCTGATAGCCACCGCGTAATCCCCGAGACCTAAAGCGCGCTCCAGCATCGGCACGGTAGCCCAGATGGACTCCACCTGTAGGCCGCGATCCCCCTGATACGACAGCGGCGAGATAAGCCGGGCCCAACCACCCCACGCCAGCGAAATCCCGGCGAGTACGATGCCCACGCTGGCCACGCCTGCGGTGACGGTGGTGTTGTGTTTACGCGACCCGCCCAGCAGCGCTGGCCACAGCAGCGCTGGCCACAGCTTGAAAGAGGCCCCCAACCCCACGAGACCGCCAGCGATAAAGTTGTGGCGGCGCAGCAGGAACATCAGCGCCCAACCGCAGGGTACGGCGGTGGCCAAATCGAAACGTAGATACGCCGTAGGGCCGATGAACGTCATAAACAGCGTCCAAAACAGCACCGCTTGGCCGCGCATCCGGCCACCTTTCAGCCACAGCGAGTAGGTGAATGCGGCGTCTAACACCAGGTTGATAACGACAAACGCGATGACGTATCCGATTTCGGAACCGCCGCCGAGCAGGTATGGGAGGTAGAGGAACAGCACTGCCGGAGTGGGGTACTCCTGCATCAACTGGGCGGGGCCGAGTTGGCCGACCAGCGCCACCCGGTCGTAGTAGTAGTAGACATCTCCCTGCGCGCCGCCGATGACCGCCCAGATGGTGAATACGATGAGTCTGGCTCCCAGCCACAGCAGCAGTAAGAAACTGGCGTTCGCTAAACGTTCATGGGTGAAGAAACCGCGGGCTCTGTTGAGCCAGGGTTGCCGCGACGTTGGGTTTAAGACCGTAGCACCCACAGGGGCGGGCAGTACGCTCATAAAACCTCCTGCTGCTTGGGGCCTGCCGCCGGGTGTCTGTGTTCACCCGCAGTTGGTGCCCAAGCGCCCCCGGGGCGATTCGAACGCCCGCTCCCGGCTCCGGAGGCCGGTGCTCTATCCCCTGAGCTACGGGGGCTTAAGGAGTAACTGCCTTAAGCAGCGCTTTATGCCCCAGCTACACTACCGCACCAACCTTAAGAACCGTACTTCGCGGCGCAGAAACTCGTAAAAACTCGCAACTGATAAGCTGCCAGCCCTTAAAAGACCATGAGAGAATGAACGGGTGAGTGAACACAATCCGGATGCTCCAGCTTGGTTGCAGCTGCCCAGCGACGTAAACGCGCTGTATGCATCGGCTTGGCCTACGAGTGCCCACCGCGATGCACAAGGGGTTTTGCGTTTCGCGGGGGTGAGCGCCACCGAGCTAGTGGATACGTATGACACCCCGCTCTATCTGCTGGACGACGCTGAGTTTCAGCATCAGGCGTTGATGTATCGAGATGCGTTTGATGGTTATACGGTGTACTACGCCTCTAAAGCGTTGCTGAATCGCACCGTGGTGCGGTGGGTGGCTAAAGCGGGGCTGGGGTTGGATGTCTGTAGCGGCAACGAACTGCGCTTAGCGTTGGAGGCGGAGTTCGACCCGGCGCGTATCACGCTGCACGGCAATAATAAGAGCTTGGATGAACTGGTGTTGGCGTGCGAGTCCGGGGTGGGACGTATCGTAGTTGACTGCATGGATGAGTTGCTGCGTATTGAAAAGTTGATTTCTGACGGATTGAGCGCCCCTAAACTGCTGCTGCGCGTCAAAACTGGGGTGCAGGCGCACACCCACGAGTACATCGCCACCGCCCATGAGGATCAAAAGTTCGGGTTTTCGCTCAGCTCCGGGGCGGCGCTGGAGGCGTTGCAGTGGGCGCGCAGTAAAGGGTTGCCACTGGTGGGGATACACTCCCACATCGGCTCACAGATATTAAAGGTCTCCGGATTTATAACGGCTGCCCGCCGCTTGTTGGAACTGCTAGCCGAATATCGGGATACGACTGGAGAGCAGTTGCCGGTGTTGTGCTTAGGTGGCGGGTTCGGAATCGTATACACCCCCGCCGACACCCCGCTGCCACCGCATGACCTAGCCGCTGCGTTACGCGCCGTCCTGCCCAACGACTGCGCTCGCTTGGGTTTAGAACTGCCGCAACTAGCAATCGAACCGGGCAGAGCGATAGTGGGGCCCTGCGGGGTGGCGCTCTATCGGGTTGGGGTGGTGAAGCAGGTCGAGCTGGAATCTGGCGGGAGCCGTACATACGTCGCCGTCGATGGCGGCATGAGCGATAACCCCCGCCCGGCTCTCTACGGTGCGGATTACAGCTGCGCGCTGGCCAATCGGGCATCGGATGCGGAGCCGGTGCTGGCACGGGTGGTGGGCAAACACTGCGAGTCGGGCGACATTTTGGTACGCGACTGCTATCTGCCCGCCGACGTGCGCCCGGATGACATTATCGCCATCGCCGCTGTTGGCGCGTACTGTCGCTCACTGTCGTCCAACTACAACATGGCGCTGCGCCCGCCGCTGGTGGCGCTCCGCACTGGGACGGCGCGGCTGATTGTGCGGCGGGAAACTTTTGCGGACTTGATGGCCACAGATGTCGGTTGAGACGAAAACCGGCATACTAAGGCATACTTGTGGGCAGTTCTTGGAACCACCGGAGGAAAACATGGGTGAACAATCAGGCGGTAACAAACCGTTGCGGATAGCGCTGCTGGGGTGCGGCACTGTCGGCTTGCAGGTGGCGCGGCTGCTGATTGAGCGCGCTGCCGAGTTAGCGGCGCAGATTGGCCGCGACTTTGAGATTGTGGGGGTTGCGGTACGCGACTTGACTAAACCGCGCCCTGGTATCCCGGCTGACTGGCTCACTGATGATGCCGCCGGGCTTATCATCCGTAGTCAACCCGATATTGTTGTGGAACTCATCGGTGGCCTTGAACCAGCAGAGACACTGATACGCACCGCGTTTGCGAACGGAGCAGCGGTAGTCACTGCCAACAAGATGCTGCTGGGAGACCAAGGCCAAGAGCTGTTTGCGCAGGCGCAGTCTGCCGGTGTTGACCTCTTTTTTGAGGCGGCGGTGGCTGGTGCTATCCCCATTGTGCGACCGTTGCGGGAGAGCCTAGTGGGGGAGCGTATCACCGAGATAGTGGGGGTCGTGAACGGCACCACCAACTTTATTATTGAGCAGATGGCGACGAAAGGGATGGCGTTTGACGCCGCCTTGGCGCAGGCGAAACAGTTGGGTTACGCCGAGGAGGACGCGAGCGCCGATGTCAGCGGGCGCGATGCCGCCGCTAAAACTGCGCTGTTGGCGTCGTTAGGATTCCATACGTGGGTGAACTCGGGGCAGGTGTACCGGGAGGGCATCACCGCGCTCACCCCAGAGGATTTTCAAGCCGCCCGCACGATTGGTTGCGTCATCAAGCTGTTGGCTGTGGCCACCCTGTCTGCTGACGGCGCGGTGAGCGCCCGGGTGCATCCTGCGTTGGTGCCCGCCGACCACACGCTAGCCACCGTCTCCGGTGCCTATAACGCCATCTTTTTGGAGTCCGAACACGCCGGTAAGTTGGCGTTTTTTGGGCCGGGAGCCGGGGGAGTGCCGACCGCAACGGCGGTCATCGGTGACATCGTGACGGTGGGGCGCAACCGGATTCGCGGCGTCACCACTAGGGTGCAGGTGTCGGAGCGCGCCTTGCCGGTGCAGGGCATGGGGCAGGTCGCCAGCCATTACTTCCTCAGATTCCAAGTAGCAGATGCGCCCGGCATTCTGGCGCGCGTTGGTGAGGTGTTTGCTCGCCATAACATCAGCGTGCGCAGCCTGAACCAAGCCTCGGATGCCGACGCTACTGGGCGAGTGCAACTCACCGCCCTCACCCATCTGGTGTTAGAGGCCGACATGCAGGCGTGTCTAGCGGAGTTGTCGCACAACGATTTCGTGAACGGCGAACTGCGTATGTTGCGCGTTTGGGGGCTGTAGCACCATGTGGGTTGCAGGTCTTGATTTAGAGGGGGTGCTTGTCCCCGAGATTTGGGTGAACGTTGCGGAGCGTACCGGCATCGCGGAACTGCGGCTCACCACCCGTGAGATAGCGGATTACGACGAACTGATGACCCATCGGATGCGAGTGTTATACGAAAACGGACTGCGTTTGAGCGACATCCAGCGGGTGATTGCGGGGATGCAGCCCTACGACGGGGCGGTGGAGTTTCTGCAGTGGCTACGGGAGTTGGGCGAAGTGCTGATTCTCTCCGATACGTTCATCCAGTTTGCCCGCCCGCTGATTGCGCAGTTGGGCGGCCCCACCATCCTCTGCCACTCCCTAGTGGTGAAAGACGACCGTATTGTCGATTATCAGGTGCGGTTGTCGGATCAGAAGCGGGCTGCGATACGCGCGTTCCAAGGGCTTAACTTCCAAACTATCGCGGTGGGGGATTCGTATAACGATTTGGCGATGCTCGCCGCAGCTGACATCGGGGCGCTGTTCCGTCCCCCTTTGAGCGTGATGTCGGAACACCCGGAACTGCCGGTGGCTCAGGAGTACTCCGAGTTGGAGGCGCTGATAGCGGCGCGAATGGCCGCGCTACAAGACGAACTGTCGTAATTTACGGTGTGCCTTTTTGTGCTATGGCTAACGTCTGATATTCTAATTGCTGGTATCGGATTCGATGCCGTTGCTCTGTCGGCGTCGTCCGACAGATATATCGAGATGGTTCGTGCGGTCGCCAACTTTAACGCAGCAAGGCTCGAAGGGCGCTGGGTTTAAGTTGAGCAGATGATGTGCTTGGCAACCATAGAACTATCAGCTAGTTGTAAGGATATTAGTGAGCGAAAATCAGAATGCCGCAAATGCAAGTTTG
Organism: Propionibacteriaceae bacterium; assembly: GCA_031282235.1. GTDB lineage: Bacteria > Actinomycetota > Actinomycetes > Propionibacteriales > Propionibacteriaceae > WRGV01. The sequence continues at coordinate 6,886 of JAITED010000132.1, forward strand.
GCCGCGGCGCTGGCGGCGATGAAGCTACCAGAGTTGAAACAGACCGCTAGCGCTCTCGGCATTAAGAGCGTTACTGCGATGCGCAAGCCGCAGTTGGTGGAGGCTATCACCGCTGTCCGGGCGGCTTTGGCACACGCTGAGGGCGAGCGCAATACGGGGGGACGGGTCGCTGGGCGCAAACAGAGTGCGCCGTCGGAAGCACCCGTGAGCAACAGCGAGGTGCAGCCCGCGAATGTGGAACAACCATCCCACGCCGAGGATACGGCGCATCACTCCAACGAAGCTGGGCAGCACTCCGGTTATACGACGCGCCGCACTAGCGACGATGTGGGCGCGCGACTCGACCAACTGAGCCGGGATCGTACCGGTTTCCGCCGCCAACAGAACCGGCAACAGGGTGCGGAACCCGAAAGCGAACCGTCCGAAGCTGTCAGTGAGCGGCCACAGAGCCGGGAGAACGATGAGGAGTCGGGCAGCAAACGGCGGCGGCGGCAGCGCGACCGCCAGAATCGCCGCGTTCGCGGCAACGCTGAGAACACGGACGGCGAATCGCTGCCAGTGCGCGAGGACGATGTGCTGTTGGAGGTGCGTGGCATCTTGGACGTGATGGAGAACTACGCTTTCGTGCGTACCTCCGGCTACCTCCCCGGCCCAGCAGATGCCTACGTATCGCTGGGGTTGGTGCGCAAACATGAACTACGCAAAGGCGATGCCATCGTCGGTGCGATTCGGCAACCCCGGGAGGGCGAGCGGCAACAGAAGTTTCAGCCGCTGGTGCGCTTGGACAAGGTGAACGGTGTGGAGCCAGAGATGATGCGGGGTCGCCCCGAGTTCTCCAAACTGACTCCGCTGTATCCGCAGCAGCGGTTGCGTATGGAGACCACCTCCGCCAACCTGACCGGGCGGCTCATCGACATGATGGCGCCCATCGGCAAGGGGCAGCGTGGCCTAATCGTCAGCCCGCCGAAAGCCGGTAAGACGATGGTCATGCAGACAATCGCCAACGCGATTACCGCTAACAACCCTGATGTGTATCTGATGGTGGTGCTGGTGGACGAACGCCCAGAGGAGGTCACTGACTTTGAGCGCAACACCCAAGGCGACGTGATTGCTTCCACGTTCGACCGTCCCGCCGAGGACCACACCATCGTCGCGGAACTCGCGGTGGAGCGGGCGAAACGCCTAGTGGAGTTGGGTAAAGACGTAGTGATTCTGCTGGACGGTATCACCCGATTGGGGCGCGCTTACAACCAGGCCGCCCCCGCTTCTGGCCGTATCCTCTCCGGTGGTGTCGACTCCGCAGCGCTCTACCCGCCGAAACGTTTCTTCGGTGCCGCCCGCAACATTGAACACGGCGGCTCACTCACCATTCTGGCCACCGCGCTCGTGGAGACCGGTTCCAAGATGGACGAGGTGATTTTCGAGGAGTTCAAGGGCACCGGCAACATGGAGTTGCGCCTCTCCCGCCAGCTCGCAGACAAGCGTATCTTCCCCGCTATCGATGTGGATGCCTCCGGCACCCGCCGCGAAGAACTGCTGCTCACCCCCGCCGAGCTGAAACTCATTTGGGGGTTACGCCGCACCCTAGCCGGTATGGAAAGCCAGAGCGCCCTAGAGGTGCTGCTCTCCCGGATGCGCAAAACCCAGTCCAACGCCGAGTTCATGGTACTAATCTCCAAAACCACCCCCCAAAGTTCAGATTAAAGAGGGAGCAGCAGCCTAATTCTTTTGAAGCCCCTTTCTTGAAGGGGGTGGCAGGCGTAGCCTGACGGGGGTTATCTTCCCGACCCACGCCGAGGGGTGTAACCCCCGCCGTCTGCGGCGGCACCCCCTTTGAAAAGGGGGGCAACATGCCCTAACCCGATGTAACGCACCCATTTTGTCCGTCATGCTGCGCGGAGTGAGCGTGGCGAATCCCCCCACCCCGTCATACTGCGCGGAGTGAGCGCAGCGAACGCAGTCGCAGTATCCAGAAACCCTCGCCGCGAAGAACCCCACCACATCTTTAGCTCCGGCACCGGGAATCATCCCGCACCGGGTTGGGTTGTTCACGGTGTCAGTACTTAAGGATGGTGGTTGAGTGTTTCACGGTGCAAGTTCCTGGATGCTGCGACTGGCGCGCAGCATGACGTATAACGGGGGTCATGTAGTTCACCTTTTGCTCCTGCTTGGTATTGAGACACCGCGGAATAAGAAGGATGGTGCGTGCTAGCATGTGTGCGTAACTGTGTTGTCGGTTACGGGTTTTATAAGGGGGGACACGGTCATGAATCTTACTGAACCCACTAGAGGGGGGCGCGTCTCTCTCTCTCTCTCTCTCTCTCTCTCTCTCTTAATGGGTCAAGTAACACCGTAACTAACCACTACGACCGGTTAGCGAAACCACACCCCACCCACGTTAGGCACGTTTACGGGGTAGGAACCACCCAAAACGATGTAAAAACTGAGTCTGTTCCCAACACTGCGTGTGTGTGGGGGGTGTTGTGATGCGTGAATGGTTTAACAGTTTGGGTGGAACGGTAGCGGGTCATGTTTTGCGTATAGCAGGTGTGGTGTTGGGGGTTGTTGCTGGGGGGATAGTTTTAACATTTACTGCTCTTGTAGCGTTCGCAGACGGAAACACCACTATCACGCTTCCGGCAGTGTTGGATAGGGATTCTTTGCCGGTTACTGTGCGTGGTTATTCTGCGGAGGATTTGAGTAAAGAACTTTACGCACTAGACGTTACCGGCACTATAAAAGATGGACAGCTCAGTGTGGAGTGGGAACCACCAGCAGGTTATAGCCGTGACGACGTTTACATAGAAATTGTTCCCCGCGAAACACTAAACCCTACAAGTGAACACTTTGATAGCTCCTGCGCTTACTATGTTCCAGCCCACTCTGCCGGTGTTATCCCACGTTTATTGGGTTGGAATGAATTAGGTGAATCTCAACTAGTGGGGTGTGTGTCTGAGGGCCAACAACACGAGTTCTCCTCGTATGTTGAGTTGTTGAGTAGCACGCAGCATGTGGATACGAATACGGACACTACTTATAGTGCAGTATCTGGTGGTGGGTTGATACTGGATAGTGGTAACAAGTTTTCTCTCCTAACCAGTTGTGCTGCTGGCGAAGTACTCAAATGGGATGCTGTTTCCGCAGTTTGGGGTTGTGCAGCAGATAGTGATTCTAGTGATGCGCTGAGCAACTATTTGTTGATTAGTACTTTCAATACCACTATGAGCGGTGTTACCGACACACTAAACGGGATTGATGACCGCTTAAACGGTGTTGACGACACACTAGGTGGAGTTGGTGACCGTTTGGATGGTGTTGACGACACGCTAGGTGGAGTTGGTGACCGTTTGGATGGTGTTGACGACACGCTAGGTGGAGTTGGTGACCGTTTGGATGGTGTTGA
>JAITED010000085.1 GCA_031282235.1 Propionibacteriaceae bacterium
CCAAACTGGTCTGGATTAACTCGCCCGCCAACCCGCACGGTGCTGTGATGTCGCGCGCCCATTTGACTCGCTGGGTGGCCTTCGCCCGCCGCTCCGGCGCGATATTGGCAGCAGACGAGTGCTACGGCGAGTTCGTCTGGGAGGGGCAGGCGCTATCGGTGCTGGACTACGACATCTGTCAGGGCAATCACTCCGGGCTGTTGGCGGTGCACTCCGTATCGAAACGCTCCAACATGGCGGGGTATCGCGCCGGGTTTGTCGCCGGGGACGCGAACCTAGTGCAGGAGTTGGTGGCGGTACGCAAACATCTCGGCATGATGGTGCCCGCGCCGGTGCAGGCGGCGCTGACCGCCGTATTGGATGATGACGCCGCAGTGCAGGAGCAGGCAGCGCGGTACGCAGCCCGCCGCGAGGTGTTGCGCCCCGCACTAGTTGCCGCCGGGTTCACCATCGCAGATTCCGCAGGCGGACTGTATCTGTGGGCAACCCAAGGGGTCAACTGCCGCGAAACCCTGGATTGGTTAGCGGAGTTGGGCATTCTGGTCGCTCCCGGCGACTTCTATGGTGCTTCCGGGGCGAACTATGTACGTATTGCACTCACCGCCACCGATGAGCGGATTCAAGCTGCCGCCACCCGGCTGTTGGCGACACGCCCATTAAAGTAACTTACGCTCCAGAGAGAAACTCCGCGTCTATCGGCGGCGCCGCTGGGGCGTGGCGGTAGACTCAGGGCGGTCACCAAATGTTTAAGGGCTGATTTGAGTTCGGTAAAACCAGAGAGGGGTGGGGTTCGTGCGCAACTTTGTACATCTACACAACCACACCGACTACTCGATGCTGGACGGTGCCGCGCGCCCCGAGGAGTTGATTGCCGCGGCTGCTGCACAACAGATGCCGGCGCTGGCCATCACCGACCACGGCAACATGTTCGGTGCGTATGACTTCTACAAGCTGTGCCAGAAAGCGGGCGTGAAGCCGATTATCGGGCTGGAAGCGTATTTGACGCCGGGCACTTCGCGTTTTGATCGGGTACGGGTGCAGTGGGGCGACGGCGGTGGTGACGACGTTTCAGCTAGGGGGGCCTACACCCACATGACCCTGTGGGCAGAGACCACCCAAGGGATGCTCAACCTGTTCCGGCTGGCCTCCAGAGCCAGCTTGGAGGGCGTGTTTTACAAACCCCGAATCGACCGCGACCTGCTGCATCAATACCACGAAGGCATCATCGCTACCAGCGGCTGCCCCGGCGGCGAGGTACAGACCAAACTGCGGGTGGGCAGGCACGAGGAAGCGGTGGCGGCGGCGGCCGAGTTTCAAGACATCTTTGGGCAGGGCAACTTCTTCATCGAACTGATGGATCATGGCATTGATGTTGAGAAGCGCACCCGGGATGGCCTGCTGGAGATCGCCAGAAGAATCGGCGCGCCGCTGGTGGCCACCAACGATTTGCACTATGTGAAAGCCGAAGATGCCCGAGTGCACGACGATCTACTCTGCGTACAATCCAGTTCTTTGCGCAGTGACAAGGATCGTTTCCACTTCGATGGGGAACAGTACTACCTAAAAAGTGCAGCCCAGATGCGCGCCCTTTTCGCCGGGCACGACGAAGCGTGCGACTCAACGCTGCTGATTGCGGAGCGCTGCAACGCCAAGTTCGTTGAGGAGGAGGGGCGTTTCATGCCCCGCCCGGCGCTGCCGGAGGGTGAAACTGAGGAGAGTTGGCTGCGCCACGAGGCGTTGGAGGGGTTGATACGGCGGTTCGGGGCACCGTTGCCCGATGTGGTACGCGAGCGAGCCGAATACGAAATTGACGTCATCGTGCAGAAGCACTACGCCGGTTACTTCCTAGTGGTGTCCGATTACGTGCGCTGGGCGAAGTCGCAAGGTATCGGGGTGGGCCCCGGGCGCGGTTCCGGCGCTGGTTCGCTGGTCGCGTATGCCATGGACATCACCGAAGTGGATCCGCTACGGTTCGGGCTGCTGTTTGAGCGGTTCCTCAACCCGGAGCGCCCCTCACTGCCCGACTTCGATATCGACTTTGACGACCGGCGGCGCGGGGAAGTCATCGACTATGTGACGCGCAAATACGGCACTGACCATGTGGCGCAGATTGTCACTTTCGGTCGGATTCAATCGAAACAGGCGGTGCAGGATGCCGCCCGGATTCTGGGGGAACCGGTATCCACGGGTGAGCGGATGTCGAAAGAGATGCCGGAGGGGGCGCAAGGGGCGCACATAACTTTGACAGATATGGTGGATCCCAAATCCGAGTATTACCGGGATGCGGCACCTTTCCGGGAGTTGGTGGGCTCTGCTCCGAACTACGAGCAGGTGTTTGATGTAGCGCGCGGCTTGGAGGGGTTGAAGCGTAACTGGGGGGTACACGCCGCCGGGGTCATCATGTCGAGCGTGCCGTTCGAGGACGTCATCCCCATCATGCGCCGCGACAAGGACGGGGCGATTATCACCCAATTCGACTACCACAGCGCGGAGGCGTTGGGGCTAGTCAAAATGGACTTCTTGGGGTTACGCAACCTGTCTACGCTCTCCGATACGGTGGAGAACGTGCGGCTAAACACTGGGGTGGCTATCGACTTGGACGAGTTGATGCGCGACCCGTCCGACCCGGAAACGTATCGGCTGTTGCGTGAGGGTAACGCGCTGGGCATCTTCCAGATGGACTCCGACGGTTTTCAGACCATGCTGCGCGACATGCGCGCTGATAGTTTTGACGACATCACCGCCGGTTTGGCGCTCTATCGCCCCGGGCCCATGGGGCAGAATGCTCACACTATATACGCCGCCCGCAAACGAGGCGAACAGCGCGTTGTGCCTATTCATCCCGATTTCGAGGAGGCTATCGGCGACATCCTGCAGCCGACGTATGGTCTGATTGTTTATCAGGAACAGGTGATGCAGATCGCCCAACGCCTAGCCGGATACTCCATGGGGCGCGCAGACAAACTGCGCAAAGTGATGGGCAAGAAGGACGCTGCCGCGCTGGCGGAGGAACGCGAACCGTTCATGGCCGCGATGCTGCAGCGCGGTTACTCCCAGAAAGCCATTGATACGCTCTGGGAGGTGCTGGTTCCGTTCGCTTCGTATGCGTTCAACAAGTCGCACTCGGTGGCGTATGCGTTCATCTCGTACTGGACGGCGTATCTCAAAGCGCACTATCCGGTGGAGTTCATGGCGGCGCTGCTGGAGTCTGCGAAACGGAACCGCGACCGGCTCACTGGCTACCTCAACGAGTGCCGCCGGATGGGCATCAAAGTGCTACCGCCCGACGTGAACGAATCCGAACAGCGTTTCGCCGCCGTGGGCAGCAACATCCGCTTCGGATTCTCGGCCATCAAAGGGGTGGGCGAAGGTGTGGTACGTGACATGCTACGGGTGCGGCATGAGTTAGGCCCAGCTATCGACTTCTACGACTTCATGGAGAAAGCGCCTGCCAGCGCCTGCAACAAGCGAGTGGTGGAAGCGCTCATCAAATCGGGGGCTTTTGATTCGCTGGGGCATCACCGCCGCACTTTGATGAACATCTTCATGGAGGTGGTGGACTCCATGACGCAGACGAAACGCAACGAGGAGTTTGGCCAAGGCGACCTGTTTGGCGGCACAGCTTCCCAAGACGGCAGGCAGTATCCGGAGATTGTGGAGATTGCGGAGTGGGATCGGCGTACCAAACTGGCTTTTGAGCGCGAAATGTTGGGGTTGCAGATCTCCGACCATCTGCTAGCTGGGCTTGACCATGTGCTGGGTGCGTATCGTACGCACACCATAGACCAACTGGTTAGCTTGAATGACGGAACGTTTGTGACGCTGTGCGGCCAGATTTGTAACCCGCCGCAGCGCAAACAGACGAAACAGGGGCAGTTGTACGCCGTCATTGATTTGGATGACCGGCATGGGCAAGTCACCGCGACCGTGTTCCCACGGGTGTATGAGACGGATGGCGCTGCCGTGGTGCAGGATGCGGTGGTGCAGGTGCAGGGTAGCGTGTATCGGCGCGAGGATCGGCTGGAGATTAAAACTAGGTCGGTATCGTCCCTAGATATTGACGCTTTTGAGGATCGCCCATTCACGATTGCGCTGCGCTCCACCCGCTGCACTCCGCAGTTAGTGGAGGAGTTAAAGAGCATTTTGCTGGGTCATCCCGGTGCC
>JAITED010000114.1 GCA_031282235.1 Propionibacteriaceae bacterium
GAACTGTTCACCGTAGCCGAATCGCTAGGCGGCGTAGAATCCCTCATCTGTTCCCCCGCCACCATGACCCACGCCGCTATGCCCCCAGAAGTGCAGGCAGCGGCGGGCATCACCCCCGGCCTGCTCCGCCTCTCCGTAGGCATAGAATCCGCCTCCGACCTGATAGCCGACCTACTCTCCGGCCTAGACCGCGCTGTCGCCGTATAACCCCTAAGTGTTGAAATGTTAAACAGCCCCGTGTAAAAACGTTAAATAGCACCGTGTAAAAATGTTAAATAGAATCGTGAAAATATGTTAGATAGTGCCGGGTTTTGGCGGTTGGTTACGATGTTTGTTCGGTAGGGGTAGGTTTGGCTGGTGGCGGCTACGGCTTGCTCCAAAAAGAGTTTTACGCGGCTGGGGTGGAGGTGTTGTGTGAAAAGGTCAGCGACTGCTGTGTAAACGGGGCAACGCATGATGTGTGGAAGGGTCAATGAATACTGCGTGAAAGGGGCAACGTATGGTGCGTAAATGGGTCATTTGTGCGTAAAACGCGTAGTCTGTGTACGCAGAGGTCGCGGCAGGTTCTCGCGTTTGGCTGACTCCGATTCCGTGTTGTTTATGTGCTGAGTAGGGCGCGTATGCCAGCGGCGAGTTGGGGCATTTTGATGGTCAGGATGTCCCAGATGATGTCGTCGTCGATGATTTCGTAATCGTGGGCGATGTGGTTCCGGGTGGCTTTCGCGGCTCTCAACTCAAGTTCGGGATGCGTTGCTGTGAACGCGCTGTCTATCTGGTCTATACGTTCCACCCATTGCCCAACGTGTATGAGGACAGCTTCGACCGCAAGCCGTATGAGTTCATCATCGTCGTATGCGCTCCGGCCTCTGCTGGCAATCCGTTGCGCGATGAGCGTCTGTTCCAGTAGTGCGTTTAGGGCGCGGGTGATAGTTGCGGAGGAGTTATTCACAACGGCACCGCTTCGTCCAGAATGCGGGCATGTTTCGATTTCAAACCCCGGCTGGACACCACGTCCACATGCGTGCCCACAATTTCTTCGATATGCTCGGGTAGCAGTATGAAGTAGTAAGCGTCCATCTCACTTGGATCAATCAGCAGGTCTATGTCACTGCGTGGGGTGTCTTCGCCGCGTGCCACCGATCCAAATACCATCGGATTGCGACCGCCATTAGCGAAAATGAGGTCGCGTATCTCTTGACGATGTGCCGCGAGCCGTTGTGAAGGGCGAATCATGGCGTTCAACAGCCGTTGCTTCATTCGCTGCGACATTGGACGAGACTCGGACTCGAACCCGGAGATATGCGATTGGGCTACACCCGTCAACTCCGCGAGTTGCTTTTGTGTCAGCCCCGCCCGCAGTCGAGCCGCTCGCAACGTTTCCATGACACCAATATACCAGTGGTATAAGGGGTGCGGTACCCACGTCACGCGCCACTGGGGCGCTGGCTTAGGAGCTATACGATGGACATACCGCCGTCTACTAGGATGTGCTGGCCGGTGACGTAGCTCGAAGCTGGGGACGACAAGAAGATGATCGGCCCGTTCAGCTCGCCTTTAGCACCGGGGCGCCCCAGCGGGGTCAGGGCGTTGTACATGTTCAGGAAAGAGTCCACCTTGAACAGCGAGTTTTCGGTCATCTCGGTCTCGAACAGGCCGGGGCCTAGGTCATTTACGGTGATGTTGAACTCGCCGTAGGAGGCGGCCATGCCCATGGTCAAGCCCTGTACGCCGCGTTTGGTGGCGTTGTAGGCGTGCCTAGCTAGCGCTGCGGGCTTGTCGGCAATTGCGGCGTTGATGGAGGCGATGTTTACGATTCTGCCGCCGCCGGCTGCTTTCAAGTGCGGGACTACGTATTTGCTTACCAGATAGACACCGGTCAGGTTGGTGGCGACAATCCTGTCCCAATCAGCCTTGTCAAGTTGGTCTACTGCGCCACGCACGGCGATTCCGGCGTTGTTCAGCAGGATGTCGATGTGGCCAAACTCGGCCGCCACTTGGTCGATGGCCGCTTTCACCGATTCTTCACTGGCAACGTCGCAGGTGACGGCGAGCGCTTTGCGCCCCAGCGCGGTAATCTGTTCTGCGGTCTGCTGCAGCTTGTCAGCGCGGCGAGCTAGCAGCGCCACATCAGCCCCATGCTCTGCATAAGCTATGGCAGCGGCTGCTCCCAATCCACTGGAAGCCCCGGTGACCACCGCAACTTTCCCGGTCAAATCAAACAGTTTAGACATAATCAGTCTTTCCCTTTCCATATTGGCTCAGCCCTAGTGCCCGACGTATTCGGGTCAACTGATTCAAGTTTTGAGCCTAAAGATATAGAATAACCCGATTCCTGCGCGTTCATACGTAAGAAGCGCTCGGCAGCGTTTGGGTTTCGGTGGAGGCGGCATCGGTATTCCTCCCGAAAATACCCGACCAGTATGGGAGTGACCGGTGCAACTCAGCCCGGTTGCGCGAAACTGTGGAGCATAGGGGACTTCATGGGGGGCTACTCGGAAGTCCACCGGGCTTCCTCCTAACGCCCCGGCGCTTACGCGCTTTCGAGTCCCCCATGCACACCCCGTATAAAAGTAAGTAGACCGGGCACAAGACCCGGTCTACTTACTTTGTGGAGCATAGGGGACTTCATGGGGGGCTACTCGGAAGTCCACCGGACTTCCTCCTAACGCCCCGGCGCTTACGCGCTTTCGAGTCCCCCATGCACACCCCGTATAAAACTAAGTAGACCGGGCACAAGACCCGGTCTACTTACTTTGTGGAGCATAGGGGACTCGAACCCCTGACCTGTTCGTTGCGAACGAACCGCGCTACCACCTGCGCTAATGCCCCGGTGCTCCGTTGAGAGCGAGAGCGAGTCTATCACTGGGTGGCATTGGGGGGAAAACTTTCGGGTTATATGGGGTGTTTGGGGCCGCAATTGGGCGTACTTCTCGGTACTGTCGCTTCGGGATTATAGGATGAATACTTGTAGTCCCTTAGTGGGGGGTGTTGGGGGGTGGCGGCACCGCACTTGAACGATAGGACGGGTTAGGACGGATATGGGGTTTTTTGAGAAGCCGACGGGGGCTCCGCTGTTGCCTGGGCGGCCAGAGCCAATCAGCAAGGAGCGCATCAGGCGGGCGCTGGATTCGCAGGATTACAACTACGGCGCGGATGAAGATGGCGACATTTGGGGCGGCTGGGATAACAACACGTTCTGGTTTGTGCTGTTGGGGAAAGCCCAAGAGATTCTGGTGATTCGGGGGCGCTGGGACAAGCGTTTAGACCCGCAGCAGCGCGCCGAAGTGTTGCCGGTTCTGGACGACTGGTCGCGTCAACACATCTTCCCGAAACCGCTCACCGTCACGTTCGCGGAGGACAACGATTTACGCGTATTTGGCGAAGTGGCTATCGACTGCGAGAACGGCATCACGGACGAACAGTTATTGTTACATATAGAGGCAGGCATACGAACCTGTCTTGATATGTTCGCGGAGATCTCCAAACAGTTTCCGAACGCCCGCGACTAGGGCATAGAGTGGTAACAAAGGACGTAAGGCGAGGTTAAGACACGGTGAGTACACAGCACGCATTTCAAGTGGATCTACACGGGGTGGTGGATCTCTTTGCCCATCATCTCTACTCCTCTCCGCGCGTATTCATGCGCGAACTGTTACAGAATGCTGTCGATGCCATCACCGCCCGACATCGTATCGACCCCGCCGCACCCGCCAAAGTCTGGCTGATTACGTCCCCCAGTTCACCCCAATCTGGCGCGCAACCCGCCACCGAAACGCCAGCTGACCAGGCGTTACGCCCCAGCGTCACCCCCGCAGATTTTGAGATACGCGATTCCGGCATCGGCGTCACCGAAGCGGAAGCCATCGAACTGCTGGCCACCGTGGGGCGCAGTTCTAAACGCGCAGCCGAGATGGAGTTGGCGCGCAGCGATTACCTTGGCCAGTTCGGCATCGGGCTGCTGTCGGCGTTCATGGTGTCGGAGCAGATTGAGATGTACGCGCGCAGCGCCCGCGACCTGAGCGCCCCACCTATCCTGTGGCGCGGCCACGCCGACGGCAACTACGAACTGACCCAAATCAGTCTGGATGAATACGCCGCAGTGCGCGGTGACACCGAACCCGGCTCCTTAGTGCGGCTTAGGGCGCGCGCCGACCAGAGCCACTGGCTCTCCCCAGAGACCATCCGGGGATTGGCCGCTGACTACGGCACACTGTTGCCCGTCGCCGTGCTATACCGAGTGGAGGCCGGGGGTGAGGTGCTGTGGGATCGCATCAGCCAGAGCGAACTGCCGTGGCGTATCAACTATCCAAACGAGCGTGAGCGCGCCGCTGCGCTCTCCCAACTTAGCCAAAACCTGCTCGGGTTCCGTCCGCTGGCGACCATAGACCTCGACCTGCCCGCCGCCGGGGTCACCGGGGTGGCGTTTGTGCTTCCCAACGCGGTGCCGCCGTCGGTAAACATCGCCAACCGGGTCTATCTGAAACGCATGTTGGTGGGGGACAGGGTTTCGGGGTTGCTCCCCAACTGGGCATTTTTCGTGCGCTGCATCATAGATTCCTCCAGCCTGCGCCCCAC
>JAITED010000160.1 GCA_031282235.1 Propionibacteriaceae bacterium
CAAACGAGTGGCGTTCATCAGGCGGTGGCCTCCAGCAGTGCGGGCACATCGGGGGGCGTAGGAAGCAGCGGGCAGTCTTTCCAGATACGCTCCAAACCGTAATACGCGCGTTCTTCAGCGTGCATGACGTGTACTACGATGTCGCCGTAATCGAGCAGCACCCAACGGGCACCAGCGCGACCCTCCCGGCGTAACACCTTGACATCTGCCCGTAGCAGTTCTTCTAGGACGTTATCGACTACGGCATCGACCTGACGTTCGGAGTCGCCGCTGACGATAACAAAGATGTCAGCGATGGCGAGTTGGTCTGATACGTCGATAATCTGAATGTCGCGCCCTAGTTTGGCGGCGGCAGCGTTCGCAATAGTGTTAGCTTTGGCGATGGAATCGGCAGTGGCGCTCACACGGCTCCTAATCTGTTTGGTGATTCATTCATTGTACAGGCCACGTTTGGCGACGTACTGCACCACACCGTCGGGAACCAGATACCAGATGGGCAGCCCCTGCGCCACCCGGCGGCGGCAGTCGGTGGATGAGATGGCGAGCGCTGGCACCTCCAGCAGCGTTACCTTATCCTCCGGCAGATGCGAAAGATGCGCTTCGCTGAGCGCCACGCCGGGGCGCGACACCCCCACAAATGACGCCAGCTCAAACAAATCCGCTGCGCCTTTCCAAGTGAGGATGCTCGCCAGCGCATCCGCGCCGGTGATGAAAAACAACTCCACGTCGTCGCCGCGCTCGGCGCGCAGGTCGCGCAGGGTGTCGATGGTGTACGTATCGCCGGGGCGCTCAATATCCACCCGCGAGATGGAGAACCGCGGGTTGGGGGCGGTAGCTATCACCGTCATCAGATAGCGATCTTCCGCTTTCGAGACCAGCCGCCCCGCTTTCTGCCACGGAACCCCGGTAGGCACGAACACCACCTCATCCAGCTGGAATCGCGCCGCCACCTCGCTAGCCGCCACCAAGTGCCCGTTATGTATCGGGTCAAATGTGCCACCCATCACGCCCAACCGATACTTCCGCGTCAACCCATCCGGACGCGCCAACCCCAACTCCGTCTCCGGCCCCGGTTCTGGTTCAGAATGCAACAGTTGAGCAGTCATGCCCCCCATTCTACCGCCACCCCACGCTGTGGCGGTTCAGGGGCGTATCTGACCGGAGCCTACTAGGACGTATTTGGTGGTGGTCATTTCGGGGAGGGCCATGGGGCCGCGGGCGTGGAGTTTTTGGGTGGAGATGCCGATTTCGGCTCCGAAACCGAACTCGCCACCGTCTACGAAACGCGAGGAGGTGTTGACCAGCACCGCTGCAGCATCAACTTCAGTGGTGAAGCGCAGCGCGTTCGCTTCGTCTTGGGTGATGATGGTCTCGGAGTGGCCGGTGCCGTAGCGGCGGATGTGGGCGATAGCGGCATCCAAATCTGATACGACGGCTAGCGCTAGGTCTAGGGAGAGGTACTCGGCAACGTATTCGTGTTCGGTGGCGGGGACGATACGCGCATCAATGGCACAAGCGGCGGGGTCGCCGTGGATTGTCACCCCAGCGGCGTTCATGGCAGCGATGAGTTGGGGGATGAAAACTGGCGCGATACTGCGATGCACCAACATGGTCTCTAGGGCGTTGCAGACACTGGGGCGCTGCGTTTTGGCGTTGAGCGCGACGGTGAGCGCCAACTGCTGGTCAGCGCTGGCATCCACGAACAGGTGACAGTTGCCGGTGCCAGTTTCGATGACGGGCACGGTAGCCCCGGCCACCACGGCGTTGATGAGACCAGCGCCACCCCGCGGAATCAGCACATCAACCAGCCCGCGCGCCTGCATCAACTCCGTAGTCACAAGGTGGTCACCGGCGACAAGTTGGATGGCATACGGCGGCAGCCCCGCCTGAATCAGCCCCTCTTGGAGGGCGGTGACGATGGCGTTGTTGGTGGTGTACGCAGACGCGGAACCGCGCAACACACAGGCGTTGCCACTTTTCAGACAGATACCGGCAGCATCAGCAGTGACACCTGGGCGCGCTTCGTATACGATGCCGACTACGCCAAACGGCACCCGTATCTGGCTGATATGCACCCCCAGCGGGGTGTCCCACTCGCGTACCACATCCCCCACCGGGTCGGGCAGGTCAGCTAGCGCATTAAGCCCGGCGGCGATGCTCGCCACCCGCGTATGCGTGAGTAGCAGCCGGTCGATGAGTGCTTCCGCTGTTCCCAGCGCCACCTGCGCCGCCACATCGTGCGCGTTCGCCGCCAAGATGGTGTCTTGCGCCGCCAACAGCGCCGCGGCCAGCGTGGTTAGCGCCGCGTCTTTCTCCACCCGGCTCAACTTGGCCAGAGCATACGATGCCTCTCGGGCGGCGATTAACTGTTCACGTAACTGGCTCATGCTGCCAGTGTAGCGTCCCCCGGCTGGTTAAAGGTTTGCGCTAAATACGCTGGCACCCAACCTCTAGCCCGCGCCACCAGCAAAACCAATACGATTCCGGCCACAATCACTGAGAAGAAAGTGGAGATGATAGTTCCCCAATCGACGACCAACAGCCCCCAGACCATCCACAACGCCTGCGTGGCTACCTGCCACACCCAAGAGGCGGTGGAGACCCCGGATACATCGGGCGCGCGGGTCAACTCCCAACCCTGCCGTCCCATCGAGATGCAGCCGGGCACCATCGCCATGATGCCGAACGCCCACGAGGCCACGAAATAGTCAAGCCCCACCATCGCCGCGCCGAGCAGTACGCCGGGGGCTAGCACCTTGATGGGGTTCAGGTTCCGCACCCGCACCAACACTAAGAGGATGCCGATGGTGCAGCCCAAACCCCACACGTTGGGAATCGCCATCGGCCACTGCCCCAGTTTGATGCCGTGCGAGAGCCAACCGATGTAAGTGCCCAGATTTATTATCCAAGTGGGCAGCGCCAGCCCGGCGGTGTCGCGGGTGCGCAACAGCAGCGCCAACTGGGGTAGTGAGATACCCATTACGGTGAGCGCCGCCGCCCAACCCAGCACCTCAACAAAACTCATCTGCTAACCCCTATCGTCTTTCAACTGCCAAGCATCCTATAACCAACCCGGTCACTCCGAGCCCGGTTGCGCTTTCGGAGCGAACACCGTCCCCGCGCTCACCGCGCCCAAAGCGTCAGCAGCGCAAGAGGCCGCGCTCAACAACACCGGAATCCCCGCTGCCACCGCAATCTGCGCCGCCTGAAGTTTCGTAGTCATCCCCCCGGTGCCCACCGTCGTCCCGGCCTGCGAGGTATCCACCGCCAATGCGTTCACATCATCCACCCAACTGACACGCTGCGCCCCCGGAGCAGCCGGGGCGGTGGTGTAAAGCGCATCCACATCGGAGAGTACGATTAACGCTTCCGCGCCCACCAACGCGGCGGTGAGTGCCGCCAGTCGGTCGTTGTCACCAAAGGTAATCTCCTGCGTGGCTACGGTGTCGTTCTCGTTGACCACCGGCACCACTGCGAAACTCGCCAACTTGTCTAAAGTGCGCTGCGCGTTTTCGTAGCTCTCTTTGCTGGTCACATCGGCTACCGTAAGCAACACTTGAGCGACCTTGATGCCGTATACGCCGAACGCCTCCGTATAACGGGCAATCAACAGCCCTTGTCCAAGGGCTGCCGCGGCCTGCTGTGACGCTAAATCGTGCGGCCTTTGCTCCCAGCCCAACGGCCCCATCCCGGCGGCGATAGCCCCAGAACTGACCAACACCAGCTGTCGTCCGGCGGCGTGCGCGTTCGCCAACACCGTCACCAACTGATACAGCTTGGCGGTGTCCAGTTGATGATTGGTGGTCAGCGACGACGACCCCACTTTCACCACCACCCGTTTAGCGCTCGCAATCCGCTGGCGTAGCTCGGCTTCGCTGGCGGCTTGCGCCCCCTGCGCCCCGCTCCCGGTCTCACTCACTGTCATCCTCCAGCGCTATCCGCTCTAGGTTGGCAGCCCGCACCTGCCGCCAGTCGGTATCCCGGTCGACATCACCCATCAGTTCGGCGCGGTTGGCTTGATACTCCAAATCGCGCAGGCGGCGACGCTCCGCAGCGGGGCGCTGCGCTAACAGCCGTTCGTCCTCACCGCGCCGTGCCAAAATCTCAGCACCCGTATCTACGTGCGGCGCGAAATCGAACACCACCGGATGCGCTCCCGCACCGATAGCCACCGCATCGCCGGGTTCCGCCCCTAGCCGTAACAGTTCTTCCTCCACACCAAGCCGATTCAACCTATCCGCCAGATACCCCACGGCTTCGTTGTTGCCGAAATCGGTTTGCGCCACCCAACGCTCCGGTTTACGCCCCTGAACGCGCCATACGAAACCGCCCTCGCCATCTCCGATACGGCGCACCGAGAACTCGGCACCGTCTACGGCGGCAGGTCTGATTACGATACGCGGCGCTGGGCGCGCGGCAATCTCGGCGCGGCGGGCGGCTACCAGTTCGGCTAGGGCAAACGTCAAGGCTTGCAACCCCTCCCCGGTTTTGGTGGACACCAGAAACACCGGCAAACCCCGCGCAGCAATCTCTGGCTGGGCGATAGCGGCAATCTCGGCGGCATCCGGCACGTCCACTTTGTTCAACGCCACCAGCCGGGGGCGTTCCCCCATCTCGCCCAGCTCGCCCAGTCCGCCATACGCTGCCAACTCGGCTTCAATCACATCTAGGTCGGTGATGGGGTCGCGGCCCGGCTCATACGTGGCGCAGTCGATGACGTGTACGATAGCCCAACAGCGCTCGATGTGGCGTAGAAAATCGTGCCCTAAACCCCGTCCAGCGGCAGCCCCCTCAATCAGCCCCGGCACATCGGCGATAGTGAACGTGGTCTCCCCGGCAACCACCACCCCCAGATTCGGAACCAACGTAGTGAAAGGGTAATCCGCGATTTTGGGACGGGCGCGGGAGACGGCAGCAATCAGCGACGATTTACCCGCACTCGGGAACCCAACCAACGCCACGTCGGCTACCATTTTGAGTTCTAAACTGATGTTGCGGCTCTCGCCAACTTCCCCCAACAGCGCGAACCCAGGCGCTTTGCGGGAACTGGAAGCTAGCGCGGCGTTGCCTAACCCGCCGTGGCCGCCAGCGGCAACCACTACGCTGTCGTCAAGACCCGCCAAATCCGCTAACACTTCGCCAGAGTCGGCATCGGTGACATACGTTCCCGGCGGCACCATTAACACTACGTCGTCGCCGCCCGCGCCATTCTTGAAATCCCCTTGGCCGGGCTGCCCGTTACCAGCAGCGCGGCGCGATTGGCGGTGATAATCAACTAACGTAGTCAAACCGGGGTCAACCCGCAGAATGACTGAACCGCCGTTACCGCCATTGCCCCCATCGGGCCCGCCTAACGGCTTAAACTTTTCACGCTTGATAGCGGCGCAACCGTTGCCGCCGTTACCTGCGGCGACGTGCAGCACCACTTTATCTACGAATGATGGTATCGCCACGGTGTGAGCCGGTTAAAGATGCTTCAGGCAGCAGTAGCGATGTTTATGACTCGCCTGCCGCGGTACGTACCAAACTCCACTTTGCCTGCCACTAGGGCAAATAAGGTGTCATCGCCACCGCGCCCCACACCGTTGCCGGGATGGAAATGGGTGCCGCGCTGCCGCAGAATAATCTCACCCGCGTTCACTTGCTGGCCCCCGAACCGCTTCACGCCGAGACGCTGCGCGTTGGAATCGCGACCGTTGCGCGAACTGGACGCGCCCTTCTTATGTGCCATTTCTTGCCTCCGCTGCTCTTACAAAACCTATGCCGCGATGTCGGTAATTTTGACGGTGGTGTAGTGCTGCCGATGCCCTTGACGTTTGCGGTAGCCGCTCTTGTTCTTGAACTTCAAGATGTGAATCTTCGGGCCTTTAGCTGCCCCCAGCACCTCGGCGGTCACTTTAGCTTTCGCCAACGCTTCAGTGTCAGTACTCAGCGTGCCATCGTTTACCAGCATCACAACGGGCAGCTCAACGGTGGCACCCACCTCAGGGGTCAAATCGTCAATGTTGAGGACACTGCCCACCTCAACCTTGTGTTGACGGCTGCCATTGCGCACAATCGCGTACACGTTCAAGCTCCCACTTCTCTTTACTCTTATCAACGAGCGCCGCGCACGACTAATACAGCGAACGCCAGCGCCCTACTTTACGGTAACTGCTGCCCCATAGGCAAACTGCTACTTACGTCTCCCGCCATATCTGGTACGTTCACCGCCGTCGGCAGCAACCTGAGTGGCCACCGGCTCGTCGTGACGCACGTAACCGCGACCGCCACAGTGCTCGCAGGGCACGGTGAACGCCTCGGCCAACCCAATCCCGATACGCTTCCTGGTCAGCTGCACCAACCCCAAACTGGTGATTTCGCTCACCTGATGTCGGGTGCGGTCGCGCCCTAAACACTCCACTAACCGCCGCAACAGCAGTTCGCGGTTGCCCGGTAGCACCATGTCGATGAAGTCAATCACCACGATGCCACCCAAATCCCTAAGCCGCAGTTGCCGTACAATCTCCTCCGCAGCCTCTAGGTTGTTGCGGGTGATGGTCTCCTCCAGATTGCCGCCGGAGCCGGTGAAACGCCCAGTGTTTACGTCAATCACCGTCATCGCCTCGGTGCGGTCGATGATGAGGGAACCGCCAGAGGGCAGGAACACCTTGCGCTCCAAGGCTTTCGCTATCTGCTCATCAATACGATGCCGCGCGAAAAGGTCACCCTGACTCGCACTATCCCACCGTATTAAACGGCTCTTGAGATGGGGAGCGATGTAGTTTACGTACTCAGACACCGAATCGTAGGCGTCCTCTGCCTGCGCGTTGCCAGCCACCACCAACTGCGCAAAATCTTCCGTGAACAAATCCCGGACGATACGCAGCGTGAGGTCGGGTTCGGAGTACAACAACTGTGGTGCCTGCCCGGTCTGGGCTTTGCGCGCAATCACATCCCATTGGGCGTGTAGCCGCTCCACGTCGTGCACTAACTCCTCTTGCGCGGCCCCCTCAGCGGCGGTACGTATGACGACGGACGCGCCGCCGGTCACCACTTCGCTCAAGATACGCTTCAGACGCGCGCGTTCCCGTTCTGGCAGTTTGCGCGACACCCCGGAGAGGTGCCCCGCTGGTGCGTATACAACGTAGCGCCCCGGCAGCGAGATATGCCCGGTGAGCCTAGCCCCCTTGGTGCCGATGGGGTCTTTGGAAACCTGCACCAAAACAGCTTGTCCGGGCTGGAATACGTTCTCCATCAGCCGGTCGCTGCCCTGTTCCCCGAACGATTCCCAATCCACCTCACCGGCGTATAGCACTGCGTTGCGGGAACGGCCAATGTCAACAAAGACCGCCTCCATGCTGGGCAGTACGTTCTGCACCCGACCGAGATAGATGTTGCCGATGAGGGAGGACGATGAGGCGCGGTCTACGTAGTGTTCCACCAACATGCCATCCTCTAGCACCGCGATTTGGTTGTAGCTATCGCGTTGCCGAATCAGCATCTGGCGCTCCACCGACTCGCGCCTAGCCAAAAACTCGGCTTCGGTGAGTATCGGGGCTTTACGCCCGGAAGCGCGCCCCTCTTTGCGGCGCTGCCGTTTCGCCTCTAGGCGCGTGGAACCCTCTATGCCGCTCACTTCGTCAGATGTGACATCTAACGCTTTGGTGCGTGGCTCCCGGACGCGGACGACAATCTCATTTGAGTCCTCCTCCGTCCCGTTCGCATCCGCCCCGAGCCGCCGCCTACGTCGCCTGCGCCGCCGACCGTTGCCCTCGGAGATGATTTCGTCGTCATTTTCTGACGCATCTGTGGCCGCATCTGAAGCATCGTTTGACGCAGTTTCGCCGTCGTTATCGCCAAAACCAGCCTCGCCGTTAGCGCCATCAGCGCCACCCCGGTGCCTACGCCGCCCACCGCGCCGCCTACGCCGTCTGCCGGTGGCGTATTCGTCCTCAGCTTCGCCCTCGCCATCATGGCTATCGTTCGCGTCGTCCGCTGCGATGGTGAGCGCCAGATTGTTGAGCGCCGCATCCCGTTCCGCCTCATTCACTTTGCGGCTCCGGCGGGTGCGCAGCGGTTTTACGCTCTCCAGCGCCGCTGCGATGTTGGAGTCGGCAGCGTCGCTGAGCGGCGCAGTCGTTACCTCCGGGGCGGGCGCTGTGGCCGTATCAACATCTGTCGCTCGGGATGCGCTCACGCTACGTTTCCGGGTGCGTTTGGGGGCTACGGTGGCTGCGAGGGGTTGTTCCGCTGCGTCGCCAACGTTGCTGAAAAGCGTTTCCACTGCTTCCGTAACCGCTGCTACCCGCTTGGCACGGGTACGTTTCGGCTTCTCCGGAGGCACTTCGGTGCCAATGGCTGCCGAGTCTTGGTTTACGTTTTGCGGTTCAGTGGTCGCATCTGCCACTGCGCTCTTGCGGACGCTACGCCGCCGCACTGGGCGCTCCACAGCCGCTACTACTGGGGTACTGATGTCATCGGGCATATGCCCTCCTAGCCCGCACAATAACGGGCGGTACGTCGCAGCGAACTGCGAAAAGCCAACGGGACACGTAAGTCGCACACCCCCGCGGTCGAGTCAACCCGTCGCGGTAAGGCATACGCTGCGCGCAACTCCGGGGAGTCAGGGTTTATTTAAGACCCCGAAGTGTTTCTAGTATGCCACACCTGCGTATAAACCGCCCACATAACACACCGACAAGCAGCGTTATTTAACTCAGAGCTTAAAGCGTGCCGTCTAAACCCTGCGCTAGCCGGGTGAGACGATACGCACTCCAGCTGGCTTTGTGCGTCTCTAGGGCAGTTAATACGTCGGAAGCGCGCACCAGCGGCTCGGTGTGGGCTAACACCATGACGGCGTTGTTTTCCTCCACCCGCAGCGTCCGTAATGCCGGTTTCACATCGATGGTTTTCAAGCCTTTACCGGTGGCGCGGGTGATGCAGGTAGTGGGAGCAGCGAGCAGCGCCGTCGCGGCGGCCGCTAATCCGGTGGGCGCGGTGAACTCCGCCAACCAGCGGGAGGCGGTCAGCTCTTTCGCGGTGGCCCCCCGCCCAGTGGGGGTGGCGGTGGTGAACACCACGCCCTGCAGCGTCACTGCGTTTAGGGCTTCCAGCAGCGCCTCCGGGTCGCATTCGGCGGCGAGCCCCAGTTCCAGAAACTCGGCCAGCGAGGAGTCGCCAGTGGGGGCGACGTTGAAGTGTGAGATACGTGGGTGTGGGCTGAAACCGGACGAGTACGCTAGCGGCACCCCCGCCCTGCGAAACATCCGCTCAAATGCCCTAGCCAAATCCCGATGGGAAGCGTAGGCCGCCGGGCCGGTTTTGGTGTAGCCCACCCGCAGCCACCCTACCGGGTCGGGGCGTCTGGTGGGGGGTTCCCGCCTAGCCATGTTTGCCCCCATACGTATTCCCATACGTGCCCCCATGTTTGCCCCCGGCTCGGGTGGCCAACTCGATGTCCACCCCGAAGAATGGGCACACCCCGCAGCCGTTGCACCCCGCCCAGCGGCAATCCGGCAGGGAGGCCGCCACTAGGGAATCCTGATAGTCATCCCAGAGCCACTGCCTATCCAGCCCCAACTCCAGATGCTCCCACGGCAACACTTCGGCTGCGTCACGCTCCCGGGTGGTGTACCAAGCCACGTCCACCCCGGTGCCCGCTAGCGCCGTATTGGCGCAATCCATCCAGCGCTCAAAGTTGAAGTGTTCCCGCCAGCCGTCGAACATACCCCCGGCGCGCCACACCGCTGCGATGACCGCCCCCACGCGGCGGTCGCCCCGCGACAACAGCCCCTCTACTAGGGTGGGTTCGGCATCGGCGTAGCGCACGGTGATGGCGCGGCCACAGCTGCGGTCGGCGCGTACCTTATCTTTCAGAGCGCGCATCCGGCGGTACAGCGTCGGAATGTCGGCCCCAGCCGCCCACTGGAACGGGGTCATGGGTTTGGGGACGAAACCGCCGATGCTGATGGTGCAGGAGATGTCGCGTTGCCCAGACACTTGTCGCCCAGTTTCTATCACCCGATGCGCCATGTCAGCGATGGCCAACACATCTTCATCGGTTTCGGTGGGCAGTCCACACATGAAATACAGCTTCACCGAACGCCAACCCTGCGAGAACGCCGTATTCACAGTGGAGATTAGGTCGGCTTCGCTCACGTTCTTGTTGATGACGGCACGCAAGCGCTCAGTGCCACCCTCCGGGGCGAACGTCAACCCACTACGCCGTCCATTCCGGGACAGTTCGGTCGCCAGTTCGATGTTAAACGCATCCACCCTAGTGGAGGGCAGGCTGAGTGAGGTGGTGGTGTCGGCGTAACTATCCGCCAACCCGCGTACCAACTCAGAGATTTGGGAGTGGTCAGCGGACGACAAACTGAGGATGCCCACCTCGTCGTAGCCGGTGGCGGCCAAACCGCACGCCGCCAACTGGGCGATGACTCCCGCGGAACGTTCCCGCACCGGTCGGGTAATCATGCCTGCCTGACAGAAGCGGCACCCCTGAGTGCAACCGCGAAACACCTCAACCGAGTAGCGCTCGTGTACGGTCTCCGCTATCGGAACGATGGGGTGTTGCGGGTAGCGCCAAGTGTCCAACCCGGTGAGCACCCAACGCTCCGGGCGCTCTGGAACCCCAGCTTGATTAGGTGTGATGCTAGCGATAGCTCCGTTCGCGCCGTATTTCACATCGTAAAACGCTGGTACGTATACCCGCCCGGTTTTAGCGAATCTGAGCAGTAACCCCACTCTCCCGCCGGGCTTCCCCGCCAGTTTCCACTGCCTGGCCAACTCCGACAGTTCGATGACAGCCTGCTCCCCATCCCCCAGAATGAAAGCGTCAATAAACGCTGCCATCGGTTCCGGGTTTACGGCGCAGTGCCCGCCCGCGACCACTATCGGGTCAGCGCTCCCCCGCTCGCTGGCAAGCAACGGCACCCCAGCCAAATCGAGCATCTCCAGCACGTTGGTGTAGCCCAGTTCTGTAGCCAGCGAGAATCCCCAGATGTCATACGCACGCACCGGGTGATGGCTCTCTAACGTGAACTGCGGCACCCCCGCGCTCCGCATCAAACTCGCCAAATCCGGCCAAATCGTGTAGCTGCGCTCCGCAGCCGCCCACGCTAGGCCGTTGATTATTTCGTATAGCACCGCCAACCCTTGATTGGGTTGCCCAATCTCGTAGGCATCCGGGTACGAAAGCACCCACCGTAGCGTCGTATCCTCCCACGGTTTAACGCAGGAGTTGGCCTCACCGCCCACGTACTGCACCGGGCGGTGTACTTGGCGCAGCAGCGGCTCCAAAGCGGGAAATAGTGACTTAACCTCTGTCATGACAATACTGAATGCTACCGCAGCAGGGCGCGTACCTCACCGGCCAGATATACGGAGCCGAGCACCAGCACGCCGCCCTCAGCTTCGGTCGCTAACTCCATAGCGGTCTCTAGGGCTTCGCTTACGTCGCGCACGGCTTCCACGCGCTCTGCCCCGAATATCTCGGTTGCCAGTTCGGCCAGTTCGGCGGTGCTTAACGCTCGGTCGGTGCCGCTCACCTGCGTACAGACCACCCGCGCCGCTAGCGGCGCGATGAGGCGTAATACGTCGGCCACTGCTTTATCGCGCATCATGGCAATGAGTACGGTCAGTGGCTGGACTTGGAACGCTGTGCTGAACGCCGCCAGCGTGGCTTGCACCCCGTGCGGGTTGTGGGCAGTGTCGATAATCACCGGCGGTTCGGCGTTCACAATCTCTAGGCGGGCGGGGGCGCGTACCTCATCAAAAGCGTCAATTATCACTTCATCTAAGAGTTCCCGCCCCAACAACGCCGACACCGCAGCCACCGCCAAAGTGGCGTTGCGCGCCATGTGTTCCCCGTGCAGCGGCAGGAATATCCCGGCGTGCTCGGCATCGCCGTTGCGCAGCGTAACCAGTTGGCCACCGATGGCGTTGCGGTGTTCAAGCAGCGCGAAATCGTCGCCCGCCAGCCTTACTTCCGCATCCTCGGCTTCGCAGCGCTCCAGCAGCACCGCCAGCGCCTCCGGGGCCTGCTCCGCGATGATTGCGGTGGTCTCCCACTTGATGATGCCCGCTTTCTCGGCGGCGATTTGGGCGATGGTGTCCCCCAGCAGGTGGGTGTGGTCTAGGTCGATGGGCGTGATGACCGCCACCGTGGCGTCGGCAACGTTGGTGGCATCCCAAGTGCCGCCCATACCGACCTCAATCACCATCACGTCCACCGGAGCGTCCGCGAACGCGAGATACGCCAACCCGGTCATCACTTCAAAGAACGTCATGGGCACCCCGTCGATGGCCAGCGCGTCCACCATCTCGACATACGGTTTGAGGTGCGCCCAGAGGTCATCAAACTCGTCATCCGAGATTGGCTCCCCGTCGATACAGATGCGTTCGGTGATGTTGTTCAAGTGCGGAGAGGTGAATCTTCCGGTGCGCAACCCCACCGACCGCAACAGCGCATCAACCATGATGGCGGTGGAGCCTTTGCCGTTAGTACCGGTGATCTGCACCACCGGAGCAGTGCGCTGCGGGTCTCCCAACAACTCCATGAGCGCCTGAATACGCCCCAGCGACCGCGCCACCTGATGCTCCGGCCACCGCTTAGTCAACTCCGCAGTAATCCGCTCATGTCTACTCACATTGCAAGCATAGATGATTCCACAACCTCCCCTCCCCACTACTCACTCTCCCTCGGAGGGCGCAAACCCAACCCATCATGCTGCGTTAGACTCACAGAGCAGCCACAGCTTCGCCATTGTTAAGCTCCATGGAGCGCCTAGTAGAGTGTGAGGATGGCCGAAACGGTATCTGGTGTTGCGGTGGAATCTTTTACGCTGCCTTGGTATACCCGTCCGCTTTGGCGCGTATGCGCGGCGATTATCGCCGGTGGGGTGCTGCTAATCGGCTACTACACTTTGGAACGCATTCGAGGTAACTCCTTGCCAGATGCGGTTTCGCAGTTACAACCACCGCATCAAGTTTTATCAGATAACGGCCCAACTGGCATCACGGTGCCGCCCACCAGCGCGCTGGAACCGAACGCAGCGCAGGTGGTGGTGTATCAGGATTATCAGGACGCTATCTCGGCGCAGGTGGAACTCGTACTCTCTGATGCCCTAAACGCTTTGGCCTCCCGTGGCGAAATCACGCTTGAATACCGCACCATGACGTTCCTAGATCGGGGCAAGGTGGATGGCCCATCGCAACGCGCTGCGGTCGCCGCCGCCTGCGCCGACATTCAAGGCGTATACGCCGCGTATCACAATCAGGTGTTTCTGGGACAGCGCAACTTAGGATTCACCGCAGATCAGTTGCGCAACGAGTTCGCTATCGCCGCCGGGCTGGAGGGCGCAGATCTGAGCGCTTTCCAGACCTGCTATGACAACCGCCGCAGTGAGGATTTTGTGAAGGCCGTGGCCACTAACGCACTCGCCGACGCGGTGAGCGCCACACCG
>JAITED010000003.1 GCA_031282235.1 Propionibacteriaceae bacterium
CCAGTGAACGCATATACGGCGGGAGCGTCAGCCACCGGCAGCCCCCGCTCCGGGTTCCGGCTCTGGGCGTATACCTCCTCGGCGTGGGTGCGGCGCATCCGATGCCGGGTGACGAACTCCCGTATTCGAGCGATTGGGGAGCCGGTGATGGGAGCCAGCAGCCGGGGGTTTATAGGTGGACGGAGTGCCGTCGTCGGAGGATTATCCCAAGTGGCGGCGGAGCCGGGGAACATCTCAGCCATTAGCTTGCCCCCTTGTCAGAGGTATCCGACGTATCCGACGTATCCGACTTATCCGTGTCCTCGAAGCCGCGTAATACGATGCTGCGATACGCAGGGTTGGTCGCCAGCAGTTCGGAGTGGGTGCCGGTGGCGGTGACCCGGTTGTCCTGCAACAGCACCACCTTGTCAGCGAGCCTTAACCACAGCGGGGAGACCGTGGTGATGATGGTGGTGAGCCCCTGCCGATAGCCGGGGAGCCGGGCGGCGATACGGGCTTCGGTGTGGGCATCGACGGCGGAGGTGGGTTCCACTAGCACCGCTATCTCGGGGGCGGCGAGCAGAATCCGCGCTAGCACCAGCCGTTGCCGCTGCCCGCCGGATAGCCCCCGACCGCGCTCATCAATCACCGAACCCCAACCCTCGGGCAGAGCATCCCATACGTCGTCAGCGCTCACGGTGTAGAGCGCCAGTTCGGCCTCGTCGCGCTCGTGTACGCCGGTGGGGTCTAGGACTTCGCGCAACGTACCGGCGAACACCCCGGGGGCGGCGTCGGCGACCACGATACGGCGGCGCACTTCGTCCAGCGGCATGTCGGTCAAATCCACCCCGGCCAAGCTCACGCCCCAAGGAGCCTCCGCTATCGCCTCATCGGCGGCGGCGATACGGGCGCGCTTCTCGGCTTTCTTTTGGCGGTGCGCTTTGGCGGCTTTACTGCCCTCGGGTTCCTCGTCGTCCTCCTCTGCCCCTTGCGTGCCGGGCAGGTAACGCCCCAACCTGTCGGCCAGTTTGGCGGCCTCGTCGGGGTCAGCGGAGACGATTACGGTGAACTGCCCCTGCGCGGCGCTGAAGCCCGATACGGCATCCACCAGGAAGTCAGCGCAGTCGCTGGGTGTCGTATTTTCTGGTTTGCCTGAGGTTGTCCAAGGTGGGCGGTGTTTAAGCAGCCCGATGGTTTTGTCGGCGCTCACTAGGCCAGCAATCCAGCGTTGCGCCCCTTCAAACAGGAACCAGAACGGGTTTAGCAGGAACACTGCGTATCCGAAAAAGCTCACCAACTGCCCAATGCTGAGCCGTCCGGCGATCATCTCGGCCGCGCCCGCCCAAGTGAGCAGCACCAGCAGCACCCCGGAGAGCAGCACTGCGGACGAATCCACCGCCCCCCACCAAGTGCCGACTCGCACTCCGGCCTCGCGTACCCGCTGCGACTGTTTAGCGTAGTTATCGCCGAATGTGCGCTCTCCACCGATGCCGCGCAAAATACGTAACCCCGCCACAATGTCCACCGCCATACCGGTGAGTTTTGAGGAGCGTTCGCGTTCAGCAAGCTGCGCTTTCTGCACCGGCTTCAAGATGGGGACGGCGCTTAGCACGATGATTGGGCTGGCGATTAGCACGATAAGCCCTAGTCGGGTTGATTCCGAGAGCACGAGGGCTACGACCACCGCAAAACTGGTGAACGCTGAGAGCACCCGCGCTGCGGTGTGGGCGACCGCGCCGATGGTGTCCGCGTCGCCGGAGGCGATGGAGAGCATTTCGCCCGGTGGCACGCGGCGGGTGATGACGTGCCCGAGTTGCGCTACTTTGCGGGAGACCAGCTTAATAATGCGATACATGGCGATGAGCCAGTTGGCCACCTCAGCGCCAATCTGGATGGCATCAGCGGTGACGGAGATGATGATGGTGATGGTGAGCAGGCCACACCACAGCAGGGTGCGCCCCATGTCCTGCGCGCGTACCCCCTCGTCAATGGCGCGTCCCAGAAACAGCGGCGCCAACATGCCGGGCAGTAGCCACAACATGCACACCAGCCACATGACGGCCACCTGCGGTATTTGGCGGCTCACCGTCCACAGCAGAAACCGCGTGGGGCTACGAGTATCAGGAACTTCCTCGTCCGGGCGCGTATCTTCGCCGCGCACCGCAGCGGTGTACGCGGTAACCCGAGGCGGAAATCCAAACATAACGGGTCAACTTTACGGCATCTACCCCCGCCGAGTTGTCACCTGCCAAAGGTATTTAGGGTTCAGAGGTGGGCACGTACGAAAGCGTCCAGTGTACCGGCGCTCATCGTCCAAACTAGGTAGCCTGCGGCGCGCAACCGGGCGATTTCGGCGCTGAGAGCGGCGTCTAAGTCGGCGCTGGCGCGCTCTGGTGGGGCGCTGAGGGCGGCCAGAAACTCGGCGGGGGTGATGATGGGCAGCGTGGGATCTTCGCGGGTGAGGAACGTGGGCAACCAGCGCAGTACGGCGATGTCGGCGAAAGTGTCACGGTAGGCATCTCGTACCAGATGTTGCCGGGTGTTCTGATGCGGCTGGTAGATGGCGGCGACACCTTTGTATCCCTCGTCAGCGGCGATTTCGCGGGCGATAGCGAGTGAGGCGACCACCTCATCGGGGTGGTCTACGTGGTCGCTGTAAAGGCCGTCGGCCAACTTTTCGGTGCGCCGCCCCACGCCGGGGAACGTGTTGACGGCCTCCAGCAGCGTTGGTTCGGGAACGTTGGGCAGCATCTCGCGTAGCGCCGCCAGCGCCAGCGTGCCGTCGATACGGCGCACCTCACCAGTCAGCGTGATACGCGGGTCAGTCTCCAATCCCTCGATGACCCGACGGCTTTGGGCGCGGAACTGGTCAAACGCGGCGTAGTAATCCGCGGCGGTGGGGTAACTGTCCGGGTGATCCCAACTCACTGTCGTAATCACGCTCAACCAGGGGTGGAACGCCAGAAAGTTGTGGTCGTATTCGTCAGCTTCGTATACGAAAAAGCGCGCACCCGGTTGGTAAACGCCGGCCGCCCCCCAAGGTAGGGCACCGCCGACGATGTGCGCCTCCAGTTGGTTCAGAGAATGCAGTGCCCACGCCAAGATGGACGACGTGGTGGTTTTGCCGTGCGTACCGGCCACTGCCACCAGAGCGAGACCGCTGCTGCTTATCAGATACGCCAACAGCTCGTCGCGCTTGCTCACCTTGAGCCCCAGCGCGGCAGCGGCGCTCAACTCGGGGTGGTCTTTAGGCAGCGCAGAGGTGTGTACGTACCAATCAATGCCCGTAGTGGTAGCGATTTCCCGGAGGAATGTGCCGTCTTGGTTGCCTAAACTCAACGTCGCTCCAACAGCTGTGAGTTCTGCGGCATCCCCCAAAGCGGCATCCGAGCCGAATACGGTGTGCCCTAAATCGGCGGCCAACTGGGCGAGTGGCCCAATCCCCGAGCCCAAAATGCCCGAAAAGAAGATACGCATAGCTACATTATCGCTGGTAGTTGGAGTGAAACGTTGGTCGGCGTTACGGGTCGTATTTGGCAACGCGGCTCATACCTACTAGCATTATCGGGCAGACTTTAGCACTAGGGAAGGATTGCTTGTGGGCTCGGTCATCAAGAAGCGCCGTAAGAGAATGGCGAAGAAGAAGCACCGCAAGCTGCTCAAAAAGACCCGCATTCAGCGGCGTCGCGCGGGTCGCTGACTTCCCGCGCGCTTAGGCGATGGGCACTGTTACTCGGGTCGAGGGCTTGAGCGCGCTGGTTCATGTCTGCCGCCACGGTGAGGTTTATAACCCTGGCGGTGTGCTGTATGGGCGGTTGCCCGGCTTTCATCTCTCCGCCAACGGGCGCGCTATGGCCGAACGGTTGGGCGAATACTTTGCGGATTCCCAGTTGTCGATGTTGCGTTCGTCCCCGCTGGAGCGGGCGCAAGAAACCATGTTGCCCATCGCTAGGTGTCACCCGAACCTAGAGGTGTTTATCGACCCCCGTCTCATCGAGGCCGACACCTACCAGCAGGGGCAAGTGGTTGTCGGGCGCAAACTGTTGCGTAACCCTAAGAATTGGCTGTTGTATCGCAACCCGTGGCGGCCAAGTTGGGGTGAACCATACGCCGAGATGGCGCGTCGTATGTTGAGCGCTATCGAACACACCGCTGCCGCCATCGGCCCCGGTGGTGAAGCGGTGCTAGTCAGCCACCAATCCCCCATCTACACCTGCCGTCTCGCCGCCGAACACAAACCGCTGTCCAATCTGGATTTCCAACGCCAATGCACCCTAGGTTCCGTCACCACCTTTGAAGTGTTGGACGAAGAAATTATCGCCGTCCACTATGCAGAACCCGCCCGCGACCTGTTGCGCTCCAACCCCCACCAAGCCCTCTCCACCGGTTCCGAGAAGTAACCGCTACCCCCAACATCATGCTGCGCTTAAAGAGCAGCATCCGAGAACCTGCACCGTGAACCCCTCCACCACCATCCTTTAGTACTGGCACCGTAAACAACCCAACCATGTCCCAGAAGAAATGGCGCGGACCGATTTGACAAAAGAATAATAACGATATATCTTTAGACATATCGTAAAGAACGATGTGCGAAAAGATACGGCGGGTAACGCCGGAGCAGAACCCAGTGGGGGGCTCCGGATGCTAACC
>JAITED010000017.1 GCA_031282235.1 Propionibacteriaceae bacterium
GTTTTCGAGACGGTGGCTGAGGTGACGCGCTTTGAGTGGCGCGGTGCCTATCCGGTGCTCAAAGCTAGTGTGGAGGGCGACCCGTTCCGGCTTGCGGAGCGTCTCTACTACGCCAACGGTTTTGAGTCGGCGGCCTCCACTGTGGAGTTGGATGCGGTTGCAGCCCAGAACGCTACGGGGTTGTTGTTACGCGACCTGCGCGACGTATTTGCTTCGCAAGACGCACAAGACGAACAAATCGCACAAGACGCACAAGGCTCGCAACCCTTGCCAGACGCGCCAGCTGTGAGTGAGGCGTGATGGCTGCCACCCAACTAGACCGCCGCGAAACCTCGCGGTTAGTGCTCACTATCGTTGTCATCGAGTTCGTCTCCGGCTACCTGCAGGGCTTCTACGAGCCGCTACTGCCCAACTTCGCCACCGAGTTGAACGTTGATGCGGCCAACCTTTCCCTGTTTAACGTGCTAGCCACCGCAGTGGGGGCGCTGTTCGTGCCGCTGTTTACGCGCTTGGGCGACATCAACGGCTACCGCAAACTGTTGCGGTTGGTGATAACCACCGTTTTCGTTGCCGCCTTGGTCATCGTGGCGGGAACTGCCCTCGGTTCCTGGGCGTTAGTGCTAGTCGGGCGGGCATTCTTCGGCGCAGTGCCGGTGTGGCTGCCGCTGCACATCGCCCTAGTACACGCGAAAACCGCAGGCGAGCAGGCCACTAAAGCGGTCTCCGCTATCGTGGCCACGGTCACTATCGGAACGGTTTTCGGAACCGCGACCTCCGGGCCGCTCTATGAACTGTTTGGCCGCTCCCTGCCGTTGACTACCGCAATCGTCCCTGCCCTTGTTGCGCTGGCGGTGGCGCTGGTGTGGTTGGTGATGCCGGAGTACGTATCGGGCGCGAACAAATATCTGGACAAACTGGGGTTCCTGCTGCTCGCCATCGTGATGTTTTTGGCGATTTTGGGGTTCGTGGAAGTGGTGGAGGGCGGCTGGGATACGGCTATCGGCGCGGCGCTGCTCATCGCAGCTGCCGCGGTTGGCTTGGTCTGGTTCCGGTATGAATTACGTCAAGAGCATCCCGCTATTGATGTGCAACTGCTGCTCAGCCGCGCCGTCGCGCCGCTCTATGTAGGGGCAATCTGCATGGGCGCGGTGTTCTTCGGTTTCCTCTCCCCCATCGCTACCTATCTGGCACATGCACCGGAGCGCGGTTTCGGGTTCGGGTTGCAGGCAACATGGCAGTCCGCTGCCCAAACTGCCATTTTGGCGTTTACCGTAGCCGCAGCGGTGTTGGTGCCGCTAGTGCTGCGACACCTCACCCCGAAAGTGGCGCTCGTCACTGGTTTTGCGGTCGGTGCAGTCGGCTTTATTGAGTTCGCGCTGCTGCCGGATTCGTTGCCCCAACTCTTAGTGTTTATCGCCCTGATTGGTTTGGGCATCGGCACTGTCAGCGCAGCCATCCCCGTATTGATTCCAGAACGGGTGCCACAAACGCAACGCGGCATCGCCACTGGGCTTTTCAACTCGTCACAGACCCTAGGCGGGGCGCTGGGCGGTGGGCTGTTCCTCTCCCTGCTCAAAATCGGGGCGGTGGACGCTGCCGCCACTGAAACCGTCACTAAAACTGGGTATACGGTCGTCTGGTTCACCTGCGCCGGATTTTTGTTGCTCGGGTTGATAGCGGTAGCGGTGTTTCTGGTTCCGGCACGCGCATCCGCGCCGCGGTCATCTGAAGCCCCCTTTTCAAAGGGGGTGCCGACGTAAGTCGGTCATCTGAAGCCCCCTGCTCGAAGGGGGTGCCGCCGCAGGCGGCGGGGGTTACTGGTGAGCGGCGCAGGGGGACAACCCCCGTCAGGCTACGCCTGCCACCCCCTTCAAGAAGGGGGCTACAAAAGAATCAGGCTATGCCTGCCACCCCCTTCAAGAAGGGGGCTAATGCTGGGTACGGTTGCGTAGCCTGCGCGCAAGCAGTTTGTCTGCCAGTACGTAGATGTAGCCGAAGGCGATTAGGGAGACGCTCAAAATCAGCAGTTGCAGGGCGACACCACCGACCCCGTTGGTCTGTACGTCCATGAATGGATACGGGTAGCGCCTGCCGCTGCCGAAATCTTTCCCCAGCGCCGACCAAGTGAACGCGAACACCAGATAGATGTAGGGCAGAATCGCCCACAGCACCGGGTCGTAAAGCCGCAGCTGCCCTTTCGGGGCGAACAGCAGCCAATCGACTATGGCTAGGCACGGAGTGATGATATGTACCAAGTTGTCGGTTAGGGAGAACGGTACGTATTCGCCGCCGCTTTGCAGAAACGCTGAGGGAGCCAACACCACTAGGTAAATCAGCATGGTGACGGTAATCGCCATCATCACCGCAGCGCCCAGCCTCGGCCACGGTGTCGCTACCCCCTGCGTCCCCTCGCGCCTAATGCCTGCGATAGTGACTACGATGAGCGCCAGCATCCACACCAACACCAGCACGTTGCTCTGGGTGGTGTAAAACAGGAGTGCCGCCCCACTAGACCCCGACCCGAAAAGCCCCATCAGCCGAATCAACCCGGTAACAATCAGCACTACCGCGCTCAACCGAAAAACTAACGCCACATAGCGCTGCTCAATCAACATAACCCCACATTTTACGTGCTTCCGCTCGTTTCATACCCCCGCTTTCTCTCTTTTTCTCACGGGAATTCACGTCGTATATGGGTTGACTTGATAAGTCGTGATAGGATAGACTTTCAACATGAAACGCAGAGAAGTGCTCAGCAAGTTAGCTGCCGAGGCTAAACGTAAAGGCCAGCCGTTTAGGACGGTTGAGTTAAAACGGCACACCGGCGTAATTGTCGGCGCTGTGCACAGCACACTCAAGCGGCATGCTGAGATTGAGGACGATGCTGCTAGGAAGTTTTTCGACCAGTTTGCGGCGGTGCTAGGGAAAGGATGGTGGCGCAAATGACTACGGTGCATGTTACGGCTGAGAGGTTCGATAAGTGGTGGGTGCTGCAATGCGTAGAGTACCCAGGAGCTATCTCGCAAGTGCGGCGTTTGGAACAAGCCGCCGATGAAATTAGGGAAGCCATCGCGTGGGTTGCCGAGTTACCGGAGGATGACCTTGATATTGAGGTAGTGCCGTTGGTGCCGGATGAGTTCACACAAGCGTTGGAACGTATTCAAAGTTTGCGTAAACGCGCTGACGCTGCCAGAGCGGAGGCGGCAGTAGCCAACCGGGCTGTGGCAACTGGGTTGGCGCGTGCGGGATACTCCGCTAGGGATATCGGCACCCTGATGGGGGTTTCTTTTCAGCGAGCCGCTCAACTCGCGGCGGTATAAGGGGAGCGCTACGCCATACGGCGTGGCGCTGTCGAATCCCGCCAAGCAGAGGAGGAGGCGGCGGCAGGGAGATAACCCCCGACAGGCTACGCCTGCCAATTGTTGCCCCCTGCTCGAAGGGGGTGCCGCCGCTGGCGGCGGGGGTTACTAATAAGCGGCGCAGGGAGATAACCCCCGACAGGCTACGCCTGCCACCCCCTTCGAGAAGGGGGCTAATACCGAATCCCGCCAAGCGGAGGAGGCGGCGGAATCGAGGGGGGCTACTCGGAAGCCCACCGGGCTTCCTCCTAACGCCCCGGCGCAACGCCATACGGCGTAGCGCTTTCGAATCCCGCACGGACGAACGCAAAAAGTGGTTGGGGGTGGCCAAAGGCCACCCCCAACCACTTTGCGGAGGCGGCGGGATTCGAACCCGCGAGAGTTTTCACACTCAACCCGCTTAGCAGGCGGGCGCCATAGACCGACTAGGCGACGCCTCCGTAACAACGCATAAGATTACGCGGTTTAATCGTCGAAGCCGAAATCACTGTCCGGATCTACGTATACTCGTCCAGTATTTCTAGCAACACTAGCAACGCGACCCCCCAGGTGTTCCCGCGCAGTAGATATGTAATTTTCAATTATTTCACCCAACGCAAACACTTCATCATCGCCGCGCCCATTAGGGGAAATAATCTTTAGCTTCTGCTCTCCGGCCATCAACACTATCCCAGAACCTTTAGGGTCTATCGCCCAGTTCGTCACCTCATCCCAGCGCATCGAGCCGTTAAGTTTTGGCCCGCGCGCGGTGATGCTCTCAGGCGTGAGGGTGATGTGCACTACGTTCAACAGCAACCTAACGCCGATGATTAGTGGGAAGATGACCCCCAGCGTTATCAGCGTGAACCCGATGATGCGCGACGTCGGCGCATCCTCCCAACTACGGTTTATGACCAGATAGATGCCCACGGCAAGCACCACCGCAGTGCCGGGGAGACTCCGCAACGGAAGCGGCTCACGTAACTCAAAACGCTCTGTCGCGTTACCCATCAGATAGCCTCCTCCAGACCTCTTGCCGGAACCAACACTCTCGTATAGCCCCGTGCGACGCATCCGCGGCGAGACAGGGATTCGAACCCTGGGAGGTTTTACCCTCGGCCGCTTTCAAGGCGGCTGCACTAGTCCACTATGCGATCTCGCCACATCCCCACCGCGCCAGTAAGCGCCGCGGTGAGCCATACCTATGGTAGTCGGCAAATGGAACAACAGCCAGCGAGCGACCACCGCAACCCAACCTGCTCAGATACGACAACACCACCCCCAGCGGGCACCAGCAAAGATGACCCCCATGAGAGTGGCGTAGCCCTTGAGTTGTCAGGCCGCCTAATCGACTCAGATAACCGAGTCGGTGGCCTCAGCCCATAATTTAGCTTCAGCATCAGCATCCAGCTTGGCTCGTACCGCGGAGAAGCCCACGAGCAACGCAAAGAATGCGAATGCGATGAACAGAATCTTTTTCATACAACGCAGTCTAGCGGGTTTAGGGGGCTTAACGTCGCATACGATACGTAGCCGTAACGGCGAGCAGCCTCACGCTGGGCCACAACCACAAATACGTAACCACTCAGACCTAAGTTTTTAGAACGTTCCGGTTGGCTAGTTGATACGCTTGTGGGGTGAACGAAGTGAGCGCCATCACCACCAATTTCACCCGCCTATTAGCCCTTGACGCAGGGCAAACCGGCATTCGGGCGCGGGTCTACGATGCGGATAGTCGCGCCCACGAACTGCCGGAACTGCCGGGGGTGCGCAACAACGCCCCACTAGTGCCGCAGTGGGCTGACACCATACGTACCTGTATCGCCATGATTGACGGCCTGACACCGCTATCTGTCGCCGTCGGTTCCACCGGCTGCGGAGCGCGACACTTGGCATCCGATGTGTTGGCCGGTGTGGCCGACCTCGGGGTGCAGCGGGTGGCGCTCGCTCACGACTCCATCTCCAATTATCTAGGTGCTTTAGATTACGAACCCGGAGTTATCGTGGCATCTGGCACCGGGGTCATCACCTATGGTGTCGGCGCGGCAGCCACCGCGCGGGTAGACGGCTGGGGGTCGCAGTTGGGCGATGCCGGTTCCGGTTTCTCTATCGGGCGCGCGGCGCTCACAGCCGTAATGCGCGATTACGACGGACGCGGCGCTCCCACAGCCCTCACCCCCATGATTTCGCAAGACTTTGACGACCTAGAGCAGGCGTATCTGGATGTCCAGAACGACCCGGATTGGGTGCGCCGTATCGCTTCCTACTCCAAAGTGGTTGCCGGGTTGGCTCCCAGTGACCAAGTGGCGCGCGACATCATCCGGCGCGCCGCCGCCGACCTAGTACATGCCGTAGCCACTGCTGCGCACCGGGTGGGGGAGGACGGGCCGGAGGGTACGAAAGTTGCCACTTTGGGCGGCGTATTCCGCTCCCCCGAACTCAAATCAGACTTCGCCGCGCTGCTCGCGGAACGGTTGCCCGCCGCGCGCATCGTAGCGCCGCTGGGGGATGCACTGGACGGTTCATGCAAACTCTTTGGTATCCCGCTCGATTCCCCGCTGCGCGGAAAGGTCTCATACGCCGGGTAACTGGGCGGCTGCCCGCTGCCCGTACCGGATTCATTGCGTATGCTCAGGGACATCACTGCGGCACTCCGCTAGGCTGTCCCCCGAGGGAATCACACATCAGGGAGGCGCTAATGGAGTTGCTTAGCAGGCTGAAAGCACTGCTTAGACACCGCATTTTTCGGCGCCTGCTGGTAGTGCGGATTGTCACGCAGTTGGGCGACGGGCTGGTGCAGGTGGGCATGTTGGCGTATGCGCTGCTCAGCCCGCAACACCAGCCGAACGGTTGGGCGATAGTCGCGGTGCTAGCCATCAACTATTTA
The DNA here is from genome assembly GCA_031282235.1 of Propionibacteriaceae bacterium. GTDB lineage: Bacteria > Actinomycetota > Actinomycetes > Propionibacteriales > Propionibacteriaceae > WRGV01. Next base: position 6,226 of record JAITED010000017.1, read on the forward strand.
CCGTTCTCCCTAGTGGCACCACTCGTGGCACCGCTGCTGGATTATTGGCCTAGGCAACGCTCCGCGCTCTGTACCGACATCGCCCGCACCGGGCTGTGTGCCCTAGTCGCCTGGCAGGTGCTCGATAGTTCAGACTCTGCCGCAGAACCTGTCGTCGTATACGTGCTGTTGCTGCTGATATCCAGCCTAAACCGCTTCGTGCTGGCGGGGTTGGCAGCGGGTTTAGCCGACACCGTGGACGACGACGAGTATCTGCACGCTTCCGCGGTGATGCCAGTCATCGGGCCGACCACGCTGGTGATAGCGGGCGTTATCGCTGGCGGGATTCGGGTGCTATCCGACGGCGTGATTAGCACTAACGCTGCGGACGCGATAGTTTTTGCGACGGCAGCGGCCACTTTCGCGGTCTCCGTCATACTATTAGCGCGAATTGGGCGGCTTGAGTTGGGGCCGGTCTTGCGCGAAACTGAAACCGTTGCAGCTAGTGAAGCGCCGTATCGGCTCGCTACCGCCTGGGCGGGAGTGGTCAGGGCGCTGCGCTATCTCAAAACCAAACCTATCGCTATGCAAGGGTTGGGAGTCGTAGCCATTGAGCGCACCAGTTACGGGGTGCTGCTGACCGTGACGATTCTGGCGTATCGCAACGCTTTCCACGGCGGCACCGATTTGAGCGCGGCCATCGCGGATATGGGCATCTGGTTTATCGCCTCGGGCGTGGGGTTCGCACTCAGCGGTGTTATAGCTCCGATAATCGCCGGGCGGCTCAAAGTGCGCAACGCCATGTTAGCGGTGCTGGCACTGCACGCCCTCACCCAAGCCGTGCCCGGTTCCATACTGATGCGTCCCGCGCTGGTGGTGGCGGCGTTGCTCGGCGGGGTGTGTATCCAATCCACCAAGGTATACGTAGATACGCTCGTGCAAGCCCACATCTCGGACAACTACCGAGGTCAGGTGTTCATGCTCTACGACATCATCAACAACGTCACGCTAGTGTTGGGTGCCCTGCTAGCCGCCATCGCCGCCCCCAGCACCGGACTCTCACTGCCCGTCTACCTAGGTCTAGCGCTCTGCCTACTCCTCGGAGCCATCTGGTTCGCCCACGCCAGCGCCCCCTATCGCGCCGCTTTCGACAAAGGTAGCCCTTTCAACTGATGCCGATGTGGGGAGTGGGGGTTTTGGGGGTGGTTTCTAGCACTTCTCTTAGGGTGGCAATCATGGTGTCGGAGAGGTCCTCTCCCAGTTGGCGGGCGCGGCGGGTGATACGCAGCACTAGGCGGTTTAGTTCGTGGGTGTCACCGGCGGCTTGAGCTAGGCGTATTTGGAGAGTGAGTAGGGTTTCATCATCCTCACCGGCGGCTAGGGTGCCTTTTTCTAGCGCCCAGCTAGCTAGGGTGAGGTCGTGATTTTCTAGGGCGCGCTCGGTGAGTTCCGCTGCGGCATCACGGATTTGGGAGACCATCTCGATGCGCCACTGTTCCGCCCAATGCCAAGAGCCGGGGAGGGTGTCAGACAGCGGAACGCCGCGCACTAGGGATAACGCGGATTGTAGGGCGGCGGTGGTGGCGTGGTTTACCCCACCGGCAGTGAACAACTTAAACTGCTCCCAATCGCTTACGATGTGGCGATGCAGTTCGATACGCCCGGAGTAGGCATCGGGGAGATACTGCTCGCCATCATCCGTAGTGCCTAGCCAAGTGCGCAATCGGCTCATGTT
>JAITED010000048.1 GCA_031282235.1 Propionibacteriaceae bacterium
TCAGCGGTCTCAGCAGGCCGAGCGGCATCATTAACATCGAAACTATCTAGGATGAGCAGCCCCTCATCGGCGGCACGCCTAAGAATCTGGCACACCCGCGCGTGGGCGTACTGCAGATATGGGCCGGTGTCGCCGGTGGTAGCCACCATGCGCTCCGGGTCGAATACGTAATCTTTCTGGAGGCCGTTTGATAGGTCGGCGTATTTGATAGCGGCTAGCGCTACCTCTGGGGTGGCCAACTTTTCCGCTTCGTCCAGCAGTTCTGTTAGGTGCACGGCGTTGCCATCGCGGGTTTTGAACGGCTTGCCGTCTGGGCCTAGCACCATACCGAAACCTACAAACTCTGCCGAGACGGAGTCCGGCAGATAGCCCGCCAGTTTGGCCACCCCGAACACCTTGTGAAAGTGGTCAGCTTGCCGGGCATCTGTTAGGTAGATGATTCGGTTGGCGTGTAGCTCCTCCACCCGGCGTTTGATGGCGGCCACATCGGTCACGTCGTAGCCGTAGCCGCCAGCGGAGTTGCGTAAAATCGCCGGAGCCTCAAAGCCGGGCACGAACACCACCAGCGCGCCCTGATCCTCCACCGCCACGCCGCGTGCCGCTAAATCGGCGCATATCTCGGCCAACATATCGTTATACGACGACTCGCCCGCCACATCTTCCCTAGTAAGCAGCACATTCATCCGAGCGTAGGTAGCCGCGAAGCCGGCCAACGATATTTCGATGAGCCGCCGCCAGATGGCGCTGGTCTCCGCATCTCCCCCTTGCAACGCCACCACCCGCGCCCGTGCCCTATCGGCAAACTCTGGGGAAGCGTTCAAGTGCGCGTTGGCGCGCTGGTAAAGCTGCTCAGCACCCGCCAAATCGAGCGTATTCAGGTCTAAGTTCTCATCCAGAATCTGCTCAATGAGCATCCCGAACTGCCGCCCCCAGTCGCCGATGTGATTACGCCGAATCACCCGGTAATCCACCGCCTCCATCACTCGCGCTAAGCAATCCCCGATGATGGTGGAACGCAGATGCCCAACGTGCATCTGTTTCGCCACGTTGGGGCCGGAGTAATCGATCACTACCGTATGCGTGAAAGCCGCCAGCGGCAGCCCCACCCGGGCATCAAGGCGCAGTTCCGACACCGCATCAGCCAGCACGTCCGAACGCAACCGAAGGTTTAAGAACCCCGGCCCGGCGATCTCAATGGGTTCCACCCAATCGCCAAACCCCGCCGCATCCAGTTCGGCCACAATCTCAGCCGCCAACTCGCGCGGGTTACGCCCCGCCTCCTTCGCCAACCGAAGCGCCACGTTCGATTGATAATGCCCAAACTGCGGTTTGGTAGCCGGGCGCAACTCCGGGTCAACCCCGGTAATCCCCTGCAAATACGCAGTGAGCGCAACTGAGAGCCTAGGCATATCTGAAGTACTTAGCACGCCGTCCATTCTCTCATGCCCCGCAAACCAGAGGGCTACCGCTGCTTCTAAAAGAGTCTCAAAAGAGGATTAGCTGCAATTTGAAACTCTCTCGTAGCCGAATCCCCGCTTAAAAAGCAGGGCGTAACCAGCACGGGGTATGTCACACAAGCTTTAGAACTCAGCGAGCGCCGGATTTGAGCCGGAGCGGGCGTCGCGGTCTAGGGCGGTGATGGCCTCCACTTGCGCGTCGGTCAACTCGAAGTTGAATACGTCCAAGTTCTCGGCGATACGCGCTGGGGTGACAGACTTCGGAATCACAATGTGACCCAGTTGCAGGTGCCACCGGATGATGACCTGCGCCGGGGTACGCTCCGTATCGGCGGCAATCTGGATGATTGTGGCATCACTCAAATCGGCGCCGCGCCCCAGCGGGCTCCACGCCTCGCAGGCGATGCCCCGATAGGCCAGCTCAGCGCGTAATGCGTTTTGGGTTAGCGTGGGGTGAAGCTCCACCTGATTGACGCTGGGCACTGTACCGCTGATGGCATCCAGATGCTCCACGTTGAAGTTCGATACGCCGATGGAGCGCGTCAGACCCTCCGCTTGGAACTCTTGCAGCGCATCCCACGCTTCAATGTAGCTGTCGCCGTACTTCACCGGCGCGGGCCAGTGGATGAGGTACAGGTCGAGGTAATCCAGCCCCAACTTCTCCAGCGAAGTGCTGATGGCGACGCGCGCCAAGCCACGCGGGTGCATGTCGTTCCACAGCTTTGTGGTGAGGAAAATCTCGTCGCGCTTCAACCCGCTTGCCGCGATGGCTTTACCTACGCCTTCCTCGTTGCCGTAGATAGCGGCGGTGTCGATGTGGCGATAGCCGATGCTGAGCGCTTCGGTGACGGCGCGCTCCGTATCCTCCGGCGGAATCTTGAAAGTGCCAAACCCGAGTTGCGGGATTTGTACGCCATCATTAAGAGTGGTGAATGGAACGGTCATTAAAGCCTCCTTGATTTAACTGTGCTGCTTTTAGCTGCCCACGTTTACAGTACCGCAAGGTCACCCAGCAGATATACAGTGACCAGCAATTTCCGGCGAACTTACGCATACGCGGTGGGCAGTACACAGTACCCGCAGAAACGGCGTAAACTCACTCCATGCCTGATTCTGTATTACCAGCACTCCAAATAGCTGAGATTGATGCGCTGCGCGCCGGGTTCGATGCCGACAGTGCAGCCCGCCTGCTACAAAACGCCGTCGCCAATGTGGACGTGAAAAACGTGGCGTTAGACCGGAAAATTGTCACCGCGATTGATACGTCTATGAGCATCCAGCTCGACACTTGGCCGATTACCAACCAGAAGAAATCGGGGCGCTGCTGGCTGTTTGCTGGGCTGAACTTCTTGAAACAGCATCT
>JAITED010000145.1 GCA_031282235.1 Propionibacteriaceae bacterium
GCAGGCCCCGGATTCCCCAGCGATGACCCATCCGCAGCAGCAGTTATCATCCCTCTATTCTCGCACAACTAAATGTTGGCATCCGGCATCGCTCGATGAAATCCGTGCGTTTAGCTCCAACTTATGGCCGCTTAAGGGGAGCGGTGTTGGGCTCTGGTGGGGGGAGTGGAAACACAGGGTAAGCTGGTGGGCATGTGTGCATACGTACTCACCACCGCTGCTTGGCCATACGCTAACGGGCCGCGTCATATTGGGCATGTTTCTGGGTTTGGGGTGCCTAGCGATGTTTTTGCGCGGTTTGCGCGAATGCGTGGTGACAAGGTGTTATTCGTATCGGGCACCGATGAGCACGGCACTGCGATTCAGGTTAAGGCTGATTCGGAGGGGTTGAGTGCGCAACAGACGGCAGATAAATACCACGGCATCATCGTCTCCGATTTGCAAGGGTTGGGGCTGACGTATGACCTATACACCCGCACCACCACCAAAAACCACGAACATGTGGTGCAACAGATGTTCAAGGCGTTATACGACAACGGCTACATCATCGAACAGACCCAGTTGGGCGCGATTTCGCCCTCCACCGGGCGCACGCTAGCTGACCGTTACATCGAGGGCATCTGCCCCATCTGCGGCTTTGATGGCGCACGCGGCGACCAGTGCGACAACTGCGGCAACCAACTTGACCCCATCGACCTCAAAAACCCGCACAGCCGTATCGACGGCGAAGTGCCGCAGTTCGTGGAGACTACGCATTTCTTCCTAGATTTGCCCGCGTTTGCGGAACAGTTGACGGCTTGGCTGGATAGCCGGGACGGCTGGCGGCCTAACGTGGTGCGATTCAGCCACAACTTTGTGGCCGAGTTGAAGCCGCGCGCCATCACCCGCGACTTGGATTGGGGAGTGCCGATTCCGCTGCCGGAGTGGGAAAACGAGCCGATGAAACGGATTTACGTATGGTTCGATGCGGTGATTGGCTACCTGTCGGCTTCTATCGAGTGGGCGCGGCGCGTCGGCGACCCGGACGCTTGGAAAACTTGGTGGCAGAACCCGGAGGCGGCGAGCCGCTACTTCATGGGCAAAGATAACATCGTTTTCCACACCGTCATCTGGCCTGCCATGCTGCTGGGGCAGAACGGGCAGGCGTCGCGTGGTGGGGCTCCGAACGCCGAACTGGGGCTGCTGAACCTGCCTACGGAGATTGTGTCGTCCGAGTTTTTGACGATGAAAGGCTCCAAAGTGGCGACCAGTCGCGGTGCCTCCATCTTCGTAGGCGATTTCCTACGCGCTTTCGGGCCGGACGCGCTGCGCTACTACATCGCCGTAGCCGGCCCCGAAAATCAGGACACCGATTTCACTTGGGATGAGTTCATACGCCGCAACAACAACGAACTAGCTAATGAATGGGGCAATCTGGTAAACCGCTCCATCTCAATGGCTGAGAAAAACTGTGGCGCAATCCCAGCAGCTGGGGAGTTGACGGAAGCTGATACCGCCCTGTTGGCCGCCGCGCGGGGCGCGTTCGATACGGTTGGCGAACTGCTGGGGCAGTGCAAGTTCAAGAACGCCATCACCGAAGTGATGCGTATCGTCGGGTTGGCGAACCAATACGTAAGCCAGCAGGAGCCGTGGAAGCTGAAAGACGACCCGGTGCGCCGCGACACCGTACTGCATGTGACCCTACAGGTGGTGCAAGATGTCAATACGCTCCTCACCCCGTTTCTGCCACACGCCGCGCAGCGCGTATACGAACTGCTCGGTGGCGAGGGCATCTGGGCGGCGCAACCCGAAATCAAATACGTAGATGAGGGCGAAAACACCGCCGAGTACGCCATCCTCACCGGGGATTACGAAAACCAGCGCGCGCGCTGGGAATCAACGCCTATCGCTGTCGGCACCCCGCTTACCAAACCCACCCCGCTGTTCACCAAACTGGACGAGAAGCTGGCCGAAACCGGCCCAGCATGGGCCCCCATAGTTTAAGCCGCCAGCGGCTAAACCCTATTTATCCCCAGAGTGCTGGGGCGACCCGCTTTACGCAACAAAACACTAGCCAACACCCAACTTGAGGAGGAGGTTAGTGGTTCATTGCGGTGGGGAGGGGGGATTCCCACAGGGGGCGCAGTTCGGCTATGTCGATGGTGAAAGCGCCGGTGATTTCTAGGGTGGGGGTGGCGGTTACGGTGCCTAGCTGGCGCAGCGGGACACCGTATTCGGCGGCTAGGGATTCTAGGGCGGAGATATGGTCGGGGTGGATGGAGATTAGGGCGCGCGCCGGGGTTTCAGAGAACAGTTCGCTGGTGGGGTCTAGGGCACCCGGCAGCGCCACTTCGGCACCTAGCGGGGTGCGGGTGGCTGGGGGGGTGGAGAGGGGGGAGTGCGCGGAGTGCGCGGAGAGAGGGGAGTGGGCAGCGGGGGCTAAGAGGCAGCACTCGGTTAGGGCTTGCGCTAGACCACCCTCGGAGAGGTCGTGGGCGGAGGATAGCAGGCCGGTGCGGGCAGCGGTGATTAGCACGGTGGCTAGGCTTTTCTCGGCTTCTAGGTTGGGATACGGGGGGAAACCGCCGAGATGGCCGTGATGGATTACGTCCTCCCAGACGGAACCGCCCAGCTCATCCTTGGTTTCACCCAGCAAGAAGATGGCATCATCGGCGCGCTTAAAACCTTGGGTGACGCGGCAGCGTACATCATCAAATACGCCCAACATCCCCACGACGGGGGTGGGGTGAATGTTGGTGGTGCCGGTCTGGTTGTAAAAACTGACGTTGCCGCCGGTGACGGGGGTACCGAGCGCGGCGCAACCGTCCACCAACCCCTTGATGGCTTCCACGAACTGCCACATCACGCTCGCATCCTCTGGGGAACCGAAGTTGAGACAGTCGGTGATAGCGATGGGTTCCGCGCCGGTGGCGGCCACGTTGCGATACGCCTCGCTGAGCGC
>JAITED010000150.1 GCA_031282235.1 Propionibacteriaceae bacterium
GACGCGAACGCTCCAGAATCTGTGCATTTGGCAGCGTGGCCGACAGCGGACACCAGCCTTATCGACCCGCAACTCAACACCGCGATGACGCTCACCCGCTCCTTGGTGGAGTTGGGTCGCGCCGCCCGCGCTGAAGCCAAGGTGAAAACCCGGCAGCCGCTCTCGCGCGCCCTCATCTCGTCTAACAGTTTCGCGCAGTTGAATAACGAACTGATTGCCGAAATCTGCGCCGAACTCAACGTGGGCGCGTTGAGCACCTTCGCTTCCGCTGGGGATGTGGTTGACGTAAGCGCTAAAGGCAACTTCCGTACCCTAGGTCGGCGTTTTGCTAAAGAAACTCCGCTAGTGGCCGCCGCTATCGCCGCCGCAGACGCCGCTCAACTGAGCGCCGCGCTCAGCGCCACCGGCACCGCCACCGTGGATGTCCCCGGTCTGGGTGCCGTGAGCGTAACCCCCGATGACGTAATCATCACCGAGCGCCCCCGCGTTGGTTGGGCGGTGTTGGGCGAACAGGGCGAAACCATCGCCCTAGACCTGACCCTTACCGACGAACTGGTGGCCGCCGGTATCGCCCGCGAGATAGTACGCCTAATCCAAGACGCTCGCAAAACCTCCGGCTTCGACGTCTCCGACCGTATCACCCTCACCTGGGCCACCTCCCAAGACAGCGTATCCGCCGCTTTCCGCACCCACCGCGACCTAATCGCCTCCGAAGTGCTAGCCGTATCCGTCCAAGAAGACCCCACCCTGTTGACCACTCCCGAACCCGCCCCCACCTCCCCCACCTTCACCGACCCCGAAGTAGGCATCACCTTCACCGTAGCCATCAACGCCTAGACACCCCGAATACTAGGGGGCGTACAGCAGGAAATGGCCAACCCGCAAGCTCCGCGCAGATAGGATATACGCGAAAAGCGTGCCGATGACAGGGGGGCGGATGAGTACGGGGAATGCTGTTGAGGTGGTGGGGCTTACTAAGGCGTTTGGGGATATACGGGCGCTGGATGGGCTTGATTTACGTGTGACGGTGGGGGAGGTAGCCGGGTTTGTGGGGCCAAATGGGGCCGGGAAGTCCACCACTATCCGGGTGCTGTTGGGGTTGTTGCGTAAAGACTCCGGTGTGGTGACCTTGTTGGATAAAGACCCTTGGCACGATGCCGTGGCGTTGCATCGGCGGTTGGCGTATGTGCCGGGCGAGGTGGCGCTCTGGCCGACGTTGACGGGCGGGGAAACTATTGACTTTTTGGGGAGGTTGCATGGCGGCCTTGACTTGCGGAAACGCGACGAACTCATCGAAAGATTCGAGTTTGACCCCCGTAAAAAGGTTGCCACTTACTCTAAAGGCAACCGGCAGAAAGTGGCACTCATCGCCGCTTTAGCGACCGATGCGGAACTGCTGATTCTTGATGAGCCCACCTCCGGCCTAGACCCGCTGATGGAGGCGGTGTTCACCGAGTGCATCATGGAAGCCAAAGCTGCTGGCACTACGGTGTTGCTCTCCAGCCATATCTTGGCTGAAGTGGAGAAGTTGGCCGATACCATCACCATCATCCGCGCTGGTCGGAGCGTGGAATCTGGCACTTTGGACGAGATGCGCCACCTCACCCGTACTCACATCGAAGTGATGACCGACACTGCGCCGCTTGCGGCTTTGAGCGGTTTGCCCGGCGTATATGACCTCAAAGTCACCGGCAATCGTGCGCTGTGTAGCGTGGACGCCGCCCAACTGGATACGGTGATTAAGACGCTGAGCGCTCTCGGCATCAAATCGCTCAGTTCCACGCCCCCCAGTTTGGAGGATTTATTCCTCAGTCACTACGCTGACGAACTCTCCGCAACGGCTGCGGAACCCATACGAACTGAACCTGCCCTTGAAAAACGTAATCCACCTGCCGGGGTTTCTAAATGAATGCCCTAGTAGGAACCGGATTGCTGTTTGCTGCCACCTTGAGACGTGATTTTATACGTATCATCACTTGGGCGCTGACGCTCCCAGTCATCCATCTAGGAGCGGTGATAGCGCTGCGTGGGGTGTTCGACGACGACCCGGTCTCAATGGCAGCCCGTGGCGCAATAATTGAAACCCCAACAGGGATTATCTTTGGCGGGCCGGGTTACGGCAGCGACCACTACACCGTAGCGGCCATGATTGCCAACGAATTGACGTTTTACTACGAGATACCGCTAGCCATCGGCCTACTGTTGCTGGTCATTCGGGCTACTCGGGGGGATGAAGAATCGGGACGTTTTGAGTTGGTAGGGGCAGCCGGGGTGGGACGGCTGTCCGCATTAGCGAGCAGCCTGCTAACTGCGCTACTCATAGCCGTATCGAATGGGGTGCTGCTCACCGCAGCTGGCGCAGCAACCGGGCTAGAACTCCACTCGTCGCTGCTGTGGGCGTGGGGTATCGCTGGTTGCGGTTTCCTGTTCGCCAGTTTGGGGGCCGTGTGCGCGCAGTTGAGCACTTCTGAGCGCAACGCCAACCTAATCGCGCTGGTAGCAGTGGGCACCGCGTTCGCACTGCGCACCGTAGGCGACATACAGCGGCTGCACGGCTCTCTGCTGAGCTGGTTTTCACCGTTGGCTTGGACGCATCAACTGCGGGCATACGTCGCACCACGCGCTTGGCCACTGCTGCTATATCTAGTAGTCAGCGTGGCGTTGACGGCGCTGGCTTTCGTATTAGCTGCCCGGCGTGATTTCGGTGCCGGGTTGTTGCCGAACCGTTTAGGCCGCGCCACTGCCCCGCGTACCCTCAACTCCCCGTTAGCGCTGCCCGTTAGGTTGCTGCGCACCACGGTGTTGGCGTGGCTAGTCACCGTGGTTGCGTTTGGGGCTGCTTGCGGGCCACTGTTGGGGCAGTTGGGGGCATACGTGCGTGACAACGCCGAAGTGTATGAAAAATTGCTCGGCGTATCCGCTGATGCCGCAAATCAGGTGTTGGTGGACGCTTTCATAGCGTATCTGCTGTTGTTTTTCGCAGTGTTCGGGGCGGTCGCCGGGGTCATGGCGCTGGGGCGGCTGCGCGATTTCGAAACGCAAGGCATTATGGAGTTGCAGTTGGCACACCCCGTATCACGCATTCGACTGTTAGGAGCTTGGTGTACGGTAGCCCTAGTGAGCCCAGTGTTGCTGCTAACCGCCGGGGCGTTCAGTACCGGTATCCTCACTCCAGCCGAATACTGGGGCGACTCCCCCACGGCCTTGGCGTTCGGCATCAATCTAGCTAAACAGTCGTTGGTTTACCTCCCCGCCGCTGCCGTGATGATTGGGGTTGCGGCGCTACTCATCGGCTGGGCGCCAAAGTTCATCAATCTGGCTTGGGCGTATTTAAGTTACGTGGTGTTTTGCGGCATGTTCGGCACCCTGCTGGGGTTGCCAGAGTGGGCTATCAAGATTTCTGCCGTCGGTGCCACCCCAGCGCTCCCCGGTCATCCGATGCAGTGGCCGCCAGTGCTGGTGCTGTGCGCCATCGCAATAGCGCTAGTGGGCGCAGGTTTAATAGGTTTCCGCAACCGTGACATCCCCCAAACCTGAACACTCTATGTCGCGGAACTGGGCGTGTCCCAATCATCGCGTAGCATAGACGGACAATGACTGAAGAAACTTATACTGCTGACCCGCGCCGCTGGAAGGCGCTTGGGGTGTGTATGGCGGGCGCGTTTATCTCCATGTTGGACATCTCTATCGTGAATGTTGCACTGCCGTCCATCGAGTCCGGGTTGCACGCCGGAAGCGCACAGATACAGCTCATCGTCGCCGGTTACACCCTTTCACTAGCGCTTTTGGTGGTGCCGATGGGGCGGTTGGGGGATGTATACGGCCGCCGCAACATGTTTGCGGTTGGGGTGGCCGGGTTCGGGTTAGCGAGTCTTGGAGCCGGGTTAGCTCCGAGCGCTACGGTGTTAGCTGCGATGCGGGTGCTGCAAGGTTGCTTCGCGGGGATGCAGAACCCTCAGGTGACTGGCATCATTCAACAACTGTTTCGGGGCGCGGAACGCGGTAAGGCGTTCGGGTTTATGGGGATGCAAGTGGGGGTGGCTACGGCGTTAGGGCCCATCATCGGCGGCAGTATCATCGCACTGTTTGGTGCGGAGCAGGGTTGGCGCTGGGTGTTTTTCATCAACGTACCAGTGGTGGCAGTGGTGGTGCCACTCTCCCTAAAACTGATGCCCAAACCGGAGCCGCGCCGGGGCGCTGTCCATCTCGACCTGCCGGGCGTGGCCATCATCGGGGTAGCCACCGCCAGTTTCATGGTGCCGTTCATCTTCTCCGGTGCTGAGGGTGGGGACGCGCTGCCCCCTTGGCGCTGGGGGTTCTTAGCGCTCGCCGCACTGCTGCTGTTTGCCCTAGTGAAGTGGGAAAAGGCTTATCATGCCCGCACTAACTCCGCCGTATTCGACCCGGAGTTGATGCGTAACATCGGCTTCCGATTCGGTGTCGGGGTGGGCGGGTTGTACTTCGCCGGGTTCACGTCCACGTTCCTGATTATCACTATGGTGTTACAGCAGGGTCTCGGTTACACCCCGCTGCAAGCTGGATTGGTGGGGGTGCCGTTCGCCATCGGCTCTGGACTCTCCAGTCAGGCCGCAGGCCGTATCATCACAAAATACGGACGCCGCCTCGTGGTAATCGCATTATCCGTAGTCTTAGCCGGTTTAGTAACCATAGATTTAGTGATGCGTTACGCCCCTGAAGCAAACTTCGGCTGGATTCTGGCCATCGTGATGTTCTTTACCGGTTCTGGAGCTGGAG
>JAITED010000174.1 GCA_031282235.1 Propionibacteriaceae bacterium
GTCTCGTCGCAGCCCGAACACGCGGACGATGTATCCCGCACCGCTGAAACGCTGCAGCAATGGCTCGCTGACTTGGGCGGGGAGGTAAAAGTAGTACGTGAGGGTGGCCAGCCCGCCGTACTCGCTCACTTCCCAGCACCAGAGGGTAAGCCGACGGTTTGCCTATACGCGCACCACGATGTGCAGCCGACGGGCGAACTCTCCCAGTGGACGACTTCGCCATTCGCCGCCGAGGAACGCGATGGCAGGCTATACGGACGCGGTTCAGCCGACGATAAAGCCGGGGTGATGAGCCATTTGGCGATGCTCCGGGCGTTCGACGGCAAACCGCCGGTGGGGGTCAAACTGTTCATCGAGGGCGAGGAGGAGTGCGGCTCGGTGTCGCTCACCAACGTCATTAAGCGGCACCGCGAGATGCTGGAAGCTGACATGTTCCTCATCGGCGACGGTGGGGTGTGGGAAGTCGGCACCCCGGCGTTGAATACGTCGCTGCGCGGCGTGGTGAGCGCGGTGTTCACCGTATCGACACTTGACCACGGCGTACACTCCGGCGAATACGGTGGTGTGGTGCCTGATGCGCTCAGCGCGTTGGTGCGGCTGTTGGCGTCGCTACACAATGACGATGGTTCGGTGGCTATCGCCGGGTTGGTCTCTAAGCCCGGCCCGGAGGTGGATTATCCGCTGGAGCGGCTGGCGGAGGAAGCGGGCAAACTGCCCGGCACCGAGTGGATTGGCACCGGCCCGGTCACTGACCGGATGTGGACTAAACCCGCTTGCGCCACGCTCGCCATCGACACTACGCGGGTGGCAGATGCGTCCAACACGCTGATTCCCAGCGCCACCGCGAAAGTTAGTGTACGTATCGCCCCTGGTGATGACGGCAAACGTGCGTTGGCTGCGCTGCTGGAGCATCTGCGTACCCATGTGCCGTGGGGTGCCAAGATTGAGTTTGGCGAGGTGGATTCGGGCGACCCCAGCACGGTGTCCTCCGACGGCCCCATCAATACGCTCTACCGCGAAGCGCTGGGCGAGGCGTTCGGTGTGGAGCCGGTGGAGATGGGCACGGGCGGTTCCATCCCGATGATTGCCGACTTCCAGCAGGCGTTCCCCGGCATCGAAATCGCCGTGACCGGCGTATGCGACCCAACCTCCCGGATGCACAGCACCGACGAGTCCGCGAGCATCGCGGATTGGCGTAAATACACTCACGCCACGGCGCTGTTCCTAGAGAAGTTGGCCGCCCGCAGCTAGCTATCAGGTGAATCATGGATGAACCCACCGTAGTATACGAGGGCTTCGTGGAGCGCAAACTCCGCGAAGCTCTCGCCTCCGGTGCCTTTGATGACCTTCCCGGCTCCGGCAAGCCGCTGCGCCTGCGTTACGAACGCGACCCCGATTGGTGGCTCCGCTCCAAAATCGAGGACGAACACCTAGACGTAAAAGAGCTTTTCCGCGCCATAAAGCGGGGCTAAAAGTTATTGATAAATGTGTGAGAGGGTAACTGATGAGTGTGTGAGAGGGTAAGTGATTAGTGTGTGAGAGGGTAAGTGATTGGTGTGTGAGAGGGTAAATGGCGTAGACTGAGGGCTATGAGTGTAACGGATAATGGGGGCGATAAATATGTGCCCCGGCTGGTTGATGCAGTGCTGCCGGAAATTATTGATTCGCTTCCAGCGGTGCGGTTAGTGGGGGCGCGTAGCACTGGTAAAACCACGTCGGCTAGTCAGGTGGCGGCGAGTGTGGTGCATCTTGACCGGGAGGCGGAGGCGGCGGCGTTTCGTATTGATCCTGATGCGGCGCTTGCGAGGTTACCGCGCCCGACGCTGCTTGATGAATGGCAGGATGTGCCCGGGATTTTGGGGGCAGTGAAACGAGCCGTCGATTCCAATCCGGCGGCAGGTCAATTCATTTTGACTGGGAGTGTGCGGCTGGAGCTGGAGGGGTCTTGGCCGGGTACGGGTAGGGTGGTGCGGCAGGCGGTGCATGGTCTCACGCAGCGTGAGATAGCGGAGGTGACGGGAAATCTGTTTGTGGAACGGCTGCATGACGACCTTTTGGGGTTGGCAGATACGCCCCCAACCGAGTGGAATTTGTTCGATTATTTAGAAGCCGCAGCAAGGGGAGGTTTTCCTGACTTGGTGTTACGTCGAGCGGGAAGCGTATCTCGGAAACGCTGGTTGCAGGGGTATCTGGAGGACTTGCTCACTATTGATGTGAAGTTGACGGGCAGCAATGTGGATTCTTCAAAGCTGCGGACGTTTGTGGAGACTTTGGCGATATTCTCCGCACAAGTTGTTGAACAATCAACCATGTGGGATGCCGCTGGAATCTCGAAGCAAACTGCTAACGTTTATGAAGATTTGTTGGAGTCGGTCTATTTCAGTGAGAGAGTGCCAGCGCTGCGCTCCAACAGAGCAGACCGTTTAGTGGCGATGCCGAAACGCTACCTGTTGGATACTGCATTATTGATGTATATCCTTGGCGTAGACGCTAGTCAGGTGCGCATGGATGCTAGATTGTTGGGGAGTATTCTTGACACATACGTTGCGATGCAACTCAGGCCAGAGTTGGCAGTGCAGCCACAGCCCGCAAAAATGCTGCATCTTAGAAGCCAAAGCGGCAGACACGAAGTGGACATAGTTTTAGAGTTTCCGCGCGGAAAAGTGGTCGGCATTGAGGTAAAAGCGACCGCAGCCCCAGCTTTAGACGATGCGCGGCACCTAATCTGGATGCGGGAGGTTTTTGGCGACGATTTCATCGGCGGCGTGGTGCTGCACACCGGGCAGTCGTCGTTTGTGCTGTCCCCCAAAATTGTCGCCACGCCCATCGCCGCCATCTGGACCCCCTGAATCGCCCAAAACGGTATGGTATAACGACTTAAAACGGTATGGTATAGCCACCTAAAACGGTATAGTATGGGCACTCAAACCGGGATAGTTTTGGTGCGCTAAATAGCACATAACTGCTTGTCTACTGGGGATTACCTGCGCTTTACCACCAGCACGCGGAAGCCTTTGGCGGAGCCTAGGCGGTCGGTGGGGTAACCCTGCTCGATGAGCCAGTTTTGCAACGAATCAGCGCCGAGGTTTTTACCGACCACCAAGTATGCGGTGCCGGTTGGGTTTAACCGCGGTAACCAAGTTAGCAGCAGTTCGTGTAGCGCCTGCTTGCCGATACGGATGGGGGGGTTTGACCAGATTTCATCAAAGGTTGCGGCAGGGGGTACGGAATCTGGAGTTGATACGTGTACCCGCTCGGCTACAGCGGCGGCGGCAGCATTTATACGAGCCAACTCTAGGGCGCGTTCGTTCACATCTACGGCATACACTTGGGCGCTCGGGCGCTCAGTGGCAAGCGCGACAGCGATAGGGCCGTAGCCGCAACCTAGGTCTAACAAGGTGCGAGGATGCGCCGGTGTTGGGTCTAATCCCTTTAGCAACGGAGCAGTTTTATCGAAAAGCACCGCAGTGCCGGGGTCAAGGCGCGTACCAGAAAATACGCCCGCCGCGCTGGTGAACGTATAGTCCCGTCCCCAAATCCGAGCCGGGATTTCCCGCCGTTGCTCCGCGCCCGTCGGAGTGGTGAAGTAATGCTCAGTCATCGCCTGCCAATCTATCAACTTTTTCCGTCTTGGCTAGCGCTTAAGTGAGCGCAGCATGACGGGTTGTGGGGGTGTGGGGTGGTGTGGTTAGCCTTATGTGGTTGCCGCATGTGGTCGTTTTGGTGGTTGCCTCACATTTTGGACTTTTCCGGGGGTGCGGGGGCTGCGGGCGGCGGTGACGCGGGCGGCTAGCTCGGGGTCGGGGGGGTAGCCCACTTCTTCTAGGGTTAGGCCTTGGGGGGGGAGTACGGGGACAGAGCTTTCTCTCGTGGGGGATTCGCGTATTGTGCGTAGCCAATCTAGGTTGCGGCGGCCTAGACCTATTTGGACTACTGCGCCCATTAGGGAGCGCACCATGGAGTGACAGAACGCATCGGATATCAAGGTGGCGGCGATGGTGCGGCAGGGGTCGGGTTCGCGTTCCAGTTGGAACACCTTAAGGTGGCGGATGGTGGTGGCACCGTCGCGGTGTTTACAGAACGGCGCGAAGTCGCGCAACCCCACTAACTCGGCGGCTGCAGCGTTCATGGCGGCTAGGTCTAGTTTTCCGGCGATGGGGGTCACGCTGCGGCGCAGCAGCGGGTCAGGCAGCGAATCCGCGTCCCACAAGCGATATACGTAACGCCGCCAGAGTGCGGCGAAGCGGGCATCAAAATCCGGCGGCGCGAGACTCACCGTGCGTATCACAATGTCAGGGGGTAGTACGCGCATCAGTCGGGTTGCTAAATCGTTTGGTACTAGCGCTAGGTCGTCGGGCACATCGAAGTGCGCTACTTGAGCGCGGGCGTGCACTCCGGCATCGGTGCGCCCTGCCACCACCAGCTGCGACGCAGCGCCCGGCGGGAGCAAGCGTTCCAACCACTCCTGCAATACGCCCTGCACACTGCGCTTGCCCGGCTGAGCAGCCCACCCCACAAAGTCGGTGCCGTCGTATGCCAAATCAATACGTAACCTAGTCACGTCTCACCTCCGAGGG
>JAITED010000204.1 GCA_031282235.1 Propionibacteriaceae bacterium
CCCCGCTCGTACCTTAAACCCTTAAACACTGGTTATTCGCACGCTACACCTACTACTCTCATACACAACTAGCTCACAGGTTTCGTTTAGCGGTATTTTAGGCGTGTACCGTAGTATCACGCATGGATGCCCGTGCTTTAGGAGAGCGGATACGTATGAGCAGTGACACGCGAAATGATTTGGACACCGACTTGGAGGTGTTGGAACCCCAGCCAACGCCGCAGCGTACCAGTTTCTTCTTAAGCGATTGGTGGCTGTTTGGCTCTATGGCGGCATGTTCGGCGGTCGCGCTGGTGGTGTCGTTCATCCTGTCGGTGGATGCGTGGTTAATCGCTGCGGAACCGGACACCATTTTGAGTTGCGACATCAACAGTTACATGTCGTGCGGGGAGGTCGCCAAAACGTGGCAGGCGACGCTAGTGGGGTTCCCCAACGCTTTCTGGGGCATTCTGTTTGAGACGGTGGTGTTGTGCGTCGCGGTTGCCAAACTGATGGGCTCGCAGTTCTCGCGGCTGTTCATGTTCTTCCTACAGGGCTTTTATACGTTCGCTATCGTGTTCGCGCTGTGGTTGTTCTATCAGTCCGCGTTCGTCATTCACATCTTCTGCCCGTTATGCCTAGTGATTACCGTAACCACCATTATGGAGTGGTTTGACCTGTTCCGGGTAAACATCCGCGACAAGGGGCTATACATGCCCGCCGCTTTGCGCCCCAAACTGGAACAGGCTGTCGGCTACAACCTAGACATGCTGGCGGCGTTCCTGATGCTGGTGGGGTTAGCTATGGTCATCATCATCAACTACGGGCAGTACTTCTTCCGCTGAAACGCCTGCGCGGCGGGAGCTACGTAAATACGCGTATATCACCCGCTAAAAAGTTATCCACAGATTTCTGTTACCCCCTTGCGGATACGCTGTGCAGTGCGCAAGCGTTAAACCATGAACGAACCTGCACCTTTGATACCTTTGCGGCCACAGTGGTTTTTTGAGACTCCGGTGCTGCCGGAGGCGATAATCGACCCGTATGACCCTCCGACTCCCCCACTGTTACGGCTAGTCACCTCCGAAACAGCCATACCACAACCGCCACCACAATCACCGCCGAGCCGCAACTCGCTGGCCATGCTGGAGTGGGTAACTTTTCGCGTGGCCGAAACTTTGGCCGGTATTCGCCCTCCGACGCAGTTGGAGCAGTGGTTATCGGTCAACACCTGCCGCCGACTGCGGATAGCGTCTCGCAACGGCGGTTGGGGGGAACCCAGTAAGGCGAAAATCACCGGCGTAAACGAAAGCGATACCGTCATTGAAGCGGTAGCGCATCTGTCGCGCTGGAACCGCACTGTGGCCGCTGCGGTACGGCTGGAGTCGCACCAAGGGCGTTGGCGTTGCACCAACTTCGACCTGCTGCTGCCAGCCAACTTTTGACGGGCGTGAATCTTATACGCACCGGCGCTAGGTCTGGCGCTTTAGTTCGGGTTATAGGTTAGGACACCCGCAGTCAGACCGGCGTCGGTGCCGGGAATCCCCTGCTCAGCAGCTACTTTGTCCGCTAACGCCAGCAGCCGCCGTATACGCCCCGCAATAGCATCCTTGGTGAGCGGCGGGTCGTGTAGCGCCCCCAACTCCTCTAGGGAAGCCTGCTGGTTTTGGATGCGCAGCTTCCCGGCGATTAGCAAGTGCGCCGGGATGTCCGCACCCAAAATCTCGATAGCGCGCTGCACCCGAGCGCCAGCGGCCACTGCGGCGCGCACACTGCGGCGCAAGTTGGCATCGTCGAAGTTGGCGAGCCGGTTAGCGGAAGCGTGTACCTCACGGCGCAACCGCTTATCCTCCCACAGCAACATCGCCTCATGGGCACCCATACGGGCGAGCAGTTGGCTAATCGCCTCGGCATCGCGTATCACCACGCGGTCCACCCCGCGCACTTCCCGCGCTTTAGCGATAATGCCCAATCGCCGCGCCGAACCCACCAACGCCAACGCCGCCTCAGAACTGGGGCAAGTGATTTCCAACGCAGTAGACCTGCCCGGCTCAGTGAGCGAACCGCGCGCTAGAAAAGCGCCCCGCCACACCGCTACCTGCTCTTGGGTGGATGCGCTGACCACTGCGGAGGGCAAACCCCGTACTGGACGGCCATATGAGTCAACCAACCCCGTCTGCCGCGCCAACGGTTCACCGTCGCGCACCAGCCGTACCAGATAGCGGGTGGAACGCTTGATACCGGCAGCGTTTATGACAATCAACTCCGAGTCCAGCCCGTATACGTCGCTGATGGTGGTGCGCAACCGGCGCGCCGCGCCACCAGTGTCGAACTCCGCTTCAATAACAATGCGGCCAGCGACCATGTGTAACCCACCAGCGAAACGCAGCATCGCTGCCGCTTCCATCCGGCGCGCGCCAGCTTTCAACTCTGGGATTGTTGCTAATTCAGCTTTTAGTTCTAATGTCAAAGCCACCCTAAGATTCTCTCATAGTTCACGCCGGATGTCGTGCGAAATCCGGACAAATTAGCGCCAGTTAGTGCGTATCGGCAAAGAAAACGCCCTACGTCACCCGCGGCTCACATCCCGATGCAAAACCGATACGGTTACTGCACCCTGACGCAATCTGGCGGCCAACTGTTCCACTAACACAACGGAGCGATGCTGCCCACCGGTGCAGCCGATAGCGACCACCGCTACCCGCTTGCCCTCGTGCAGATAGCCGGGGCGGGTTATCGCCAACAAACCCTCCAACTGCTCTAGGAACGCTTTCGCTGGTGGCAGCACCATCACATAGTCGCGCACTGCGGGCGCTAACCCGGTGAGGGGGCGCAGTTCCGGAACCCAATACGGATTGGGCAGGAATCGAGCATCGAACACCATATCGGCATCCAGCGGCACGCCGTTCTTGAACCCGAAAGACATCAGCAGCACCGCCGTATGCGCACTGGTGTCGGAGCCGAACAGTTGGTTCACCCGCAGCGCCAACTGATTCGCAGTCAGTTCAGAGGTATCAAACGTCACGTCGGCGCTGATACGCAGCGTCGCCAACAGGGCGCGTTCCCTAGCGATGCCCTCCAACAGCGTCCCCTCGCCTTGGAGCGGCAGCGGGCGGCGGTTGGACTCCTGCCGCCGCACAATCGCCTGGTCTGAAGCCTCCAAAAAGCACACTTCGGGCTTGATACCCTGCTCTGACAACGCCTGAAACATGGCGGGCAGCCGGTCAAAGCTGCCAGCGGAACGGGCATCAATGCCGAGCGCCAACCTCGTGACCCCTTGGGCGATGCACTCGTTCACCACCGCTGCCACCAGCGGCGGCGGCACGTTATCGACCACATACCACCCAATATCCTCCAACACGTGCGCCGCAGTGCGCCGCCCCGCACCGGATATGCCGGTGACAATCACCACCCGTAACGTATCTTTCACGCTTCGATTATCTCACCGGTTGCGGTGTTGAGGGCGGTGGCGGGGTGGGCGGCGTTCACCGCAGCTTTGATGGCGGCAGCGGTTTGCGGGCCGATGCCGGGGAGGGCGGCGATGTCAGCGATGTCGGCTTTCCGTAGTTTCGCCAGCGACCCGAACGCCAACAGCAGCGTTTTACGGCGCACCTCACCTAACCCGGGCACGTTATCCAACAGGGACTCAATCATGGCGCGACTACGGCGGCTGCGGTGGTGGGTGATGGCGAAGCGATGCGCCTCGTCGCGTAAACGTTGCAGCAGATAAAGCCCCTCGGAAGTGCGCGGCAGAATCACGGGATACTGCTCGCCGGGCACCCACACCTCCTCCAGCCGTTTCGCCAACCCCACTAGCCGCACCGAAGTGATGCCTAGGTCATCCAGCACCCGCTGGGCGGCGTTGACCTGCGGCAACCCGCCATCCACCACCACCAACTGCGGCGCGTACACAAACCGGCGCGGCGCACCACTGCCTTGGTCTATCAAAGTGGAACCGGCGGCGGCATCCTCCGCAGCCGCAGCGGCTTGCGCGGCTTGGTCATCCAACAGCCGTCGAAAACGCCGCCGTAGCACTTCGTCCATCGCTAACGTGTCGTTGGAACCCTCAAAACTCTTGATGATGAAGCGGCGATACTCGGATTTGCGGGGCGCACCGTCCTCAAACACCACCATAGAACCCACCACTTCGGTGCCTTGCAGATGGGAGATGTCGTAGCATTCGATACGCAGCGGAGCCTCGCTTAACCCCAAAGCGGCTTGCAGTTCTGCCAACCCGGCGCTGCGAGCGGAGATGTCGGTGGCGCGCCGCAGTTGGTGGAGCGCCAGCGCTTCCGCAGCGTTTTTGGCCACCGTATCCAGCAGGGTGTGTTTGTCGCCGCGCTGGGGCACTTTGAGTTGCACTTTCGCCCCGCGGGTTTCCGCCAACAGCGCGCTGAGCGCCTCCGGTTCCGGCGGCAGCAGCGGCATCAGGATTTCGGCGGGCACCTCAGCAGCCTGTTCGCCGGTTTCGGCGTATAACTGCAACAGGAACGTTTCAATCAACTCCGCCGGGTTGGCGTCGTCGGCACGCTCTGCCACCCAACTGAGCTGCCCAGCCACCAGACCTCCCCGGATGTGGAATACGCACACCGCCACCTCTAGGTCGCTCTCCGCTAACGCAATACAATCCAGAAACACCTCATCTGGCAGCACAATAGCGTTGTGTTCACTGATGCGCTCCAGCGCGTTTATGGCATCCCGAAGCCGGGCGGCGCGCTCAAACTCCTCAGCGGCGGCGGCGGCACGCATCTCGGAGATGAGTTGCCGCACCAACTGTGTCGAGTGCCCCGACAGGTAGGACGCGAAATCGCTGACTATGGCGCGGTGTTCCGCTGCGCTCACCCACCCCACGCAGGGCGCGGCGCACTTCCCAATTTGCCCCAACAGGCAAGGCCGCCCGGAGCGCTGCGCGCTGCGAAACACCCCATCGCGGCAGGAGCGCATCGGGAAAGCGCGTAACAGTAAATCAACCTTTTCACGCACCGCCCACGCTGCCACATACGGCCCGAAGTAGCGCCAGCCTTTACGTTTCGCACCGCGCCCCACAAACACCCGGGGATACTCGTCGTCCCAAGTGATAGCCAACCAGGGGTAAGACTTGTCGTCGCGGAAGATGACGTTGAACTTCGGGTCGTATTTTTTGATGAACGTGTATTCGAGTTGCAGCGCCTCAAACTCGTTCTGCACCACAGTCCACTCAACGCGCACCGCGGTGCGCACCATCAGTTGAGTACGAAAATGCAGCCCCGCTGGGCTGCCGAAGTAGTTAGCGAGCCGATTGCGTAGATTCTTCGCCTTGCCGACGTAAATCAC
>JAITED010000126.1 GCA_031282235.1 Propionibacteriaceae bacterium
GAATCCGTGGGCTACAGCTTCCAAGTGGATATGACGCGCCGGGTGTTGGAAGCGGGTGGCCGGGTCGCAGAGGTGCCGATAGAGTTTTGTGAGCGGCTCGCTGGTGTCTCCAAGATGAGCGGCAATATCATCCAAGAAGCGCTGTTAAAGACCGCGCAGTGGGGTCTGGAGCGGCGTTCGCGTCAAGTGCGCGGCTGGTACGAGTGCGCTAAAGAGCATCTGGAGCCGTTGACCAGCAAATTCGCCAAATAGTTCGCCAAATAATAAAACGCGATACGTATCAACTTCGCCAAAAACTAAGACGAGATACGTATCAACCTAGCTCAGATACGTATTAACCCCTAGCTACGCAGTTGATGCTGCCGTATTGCAACTGTTTTAGTAACGCACCGTGGTACGAATGGCCTCTAGGCGTTCCTGCAGCAGTTCGTCCAGTTCTTCGAGGCTCCGGCGTTCGCGCAACATGTCCCAGTGAGTACGCGGCGGCTTCGGGTCGCGCTCGCCGGAACGGGTGCCATCGCTGCGCAGCGCCATCTTGCCGCAGTGCGGGCACTCCCATTCGGTAGGCAGTTCGGCTTCAACAGCGAAAGAGACCTCAAAGTGGTGATTCTCGGGGCAGTCGAATCCCAGCGTAACCCGCGCTGCAAACTCAATACCTTCTTCGTCCTCAAAACTTTTAGCTCCCAGACCCATACCCCGTAGCGCCCTGTCAGCCATAGGTTATCCCCTCTCAACACGTAACTCTTATTTCAACGTCAACAATATCTAGCACCAGATACGGCGCACCGAAACAGCATACACCGTGTGGCCAACCAGCGGCGGTTCTTTATGAAACTAGCCTTTCGATACGCACTGCGGGCAGATGCCAGTAACTTCAATCAAATGGTCAATGGCAACATAGTTGAAGCGTTGCCCCACCTCGTGCGCCCAACGCTCCACCGGCTCCGCACTGATTTCAGTGGTGACACCGCAACTGCGGCAACGGAGGTGATGGTGATGGTGCGGGGAACAATGACGATACGCCAACTCGCCGGATTCCAACCGCAGTGTATCGGCGCTGCCAGCGTCAGCCAGCGCCTGCAAATTGCGATATACGGTGGCCAGCCCCAGCGAGACCCCCTGAGTCACCAACAGGGTGTGTAGCTGTTGCGCGGTGACAAACTCGGGGTGCTCTGCTAGCGCAGTGGCCACCAAGTGCCGCCCCCGACTGTTGCGGGCGGTGTCGGCGGCGGTGTCGCCGGTGCCGGGCTGGTTGCGTAAATCAGTGTTCATCAAAGTGGTCTCCGTGGGGGGCATGGCGATGGCCGCCATGTAAATAATCTACATGGTCGCCATGCAGCACCGCTGCTACCGCCTCCGTATCCATTGCTAGCGCCGCATCCGCGTGGGGTTCGGCAGGGATGTGTGCATGTAAGGTCGGCAACTCTGGGTCACTGAGCGGCACCCTGCGGCGGCGCCGCCCGATGAGGGAACTCAGCAGAAACACGGCGATGGCAAGCACTACGATGGTGGCTCCGCTCGGGGTGTCCGCTAGCGCCGAAACCACGGTGCCGCTGGTGGAGACCAGCAGCCCCAGCACGATAGCGCCGCTGAGCGTGGCGCGAAACCCAGTGAGCAGGTTTGATGCTGCCGCCACCGGCACCACCATCAGCGCGCTCACCAACAACACCCCCACAGTGCGCAGCGACACTGTTACCGTAAGCGCCGCCGACACTATCATCAGCGTATTGAGCAACCCCACCGGCAAACCTTGAGTGCGGGCGTATCCCTCATCGGCGCAGACGCTGAAAAACTGTGGTGCGAGTGCGAGCGAGATTCCCACCCCGAAAGCGGTGAGCACCCCCAACAGCCATATGTCAGTGGGAGTTACCGTCAACAGCGACCCAAAAAGATACTGCGAGAGCGCTGCGGTGCCGCGCCCCGCCAGCCCGGCCAACAGAATGCCGCCAGCCAACCCGCCGTAAAACAGGATTGCTAAACCGGTGTCACTAGAGGCTTTACCACTTTGCCGCAGCCACTCCACAGTGAGCGCGCCGAGGATACAGACCGCTGCGGCGACCGGCAGTGGGGCAGCTCCGGTCAACAGCGCCAAGCCGATACCGACGATGGCGACGTGCCCTAAACCGTCGCCGAGGAGTGAGAGCCGCCGCTGCACGATGTACATGCCCACTGCGGGGGCGAGCAGTCCGGAGAGCGCGGCGGCGATGAGGGCGCGCTGCATGAAAGGGTGGCTCAATATCTCAAACATTGTGACTCCCCGCCAACTTACCGAAAAAGATACGCTGCCCATCTCGCAACACCGCAGCGTTGTCGATGAGGTCAGCCATCGGCCCCAACTCGTGCAAAACTACGCAGATGGTCAGCCCGGCGAGCTTCAACTCTGCCAACATCGCAGCCAACGCATCCTGAGAGCGGGTGTCCAGCCCGGCCAGCGGCTCATCTAGCAGCAACAAATCGGGTTCCCCAGCGAGTGCCCGCGCCACAATAGCGCGCTGGCGTTGCCCCCCAGAGAGTTCCGCCAACTCGTTACCGGCCAGTTCGGTGAGTCGCATCGTCTCCAGCGCGCGGCGTATCGCAGCGTGGTCAGCGGCGCTGGGGGGGCGCAGCATCCGTCGCCTTGCCAGTCTGCCAGAGGCGACAATCTCGGCAACGGTGGCTTTGGTGACCGCCGTAGCGCTCAACTGCGGCACGTATCCGATACGCCACCAGTCGTTAAACTGCGCCAGCGGAGTGCCGTATAGGGTGACGCTGCCAGCGGTGAGCGGCACTAAACCCAATACGGTACGCAGCAGAGTGGTTTTCCCAGAGCCGTTCCCGCCCAACAGCGCCACCGTTTCACCAGCGGCGATGTCGAGGTCAACCCCGTGCAGCACCCCGAAACCGCCGAGTTCAGCGTGCACCCCTTGGGCACTCAGTGCGTTTGCCATGAGCATCCGTTCGCTAACCGTAACACTTCTAGGTTGGTGTACATGACCTGTAAATAATCGCTGCCGGGGGACGCGGCGGTGATGGTCTCCACCGGGTCTAACAAGGCCACCTCCAGCCCCAGCGTGGCACTCAGGTTATCCGATTGCGTTTCGTCTCCTGCCGGATACACCAGCAGCGTGGTTAGGCCGTATTCCCCAACGAGTTCGCTCACCTGTGCGCGCAGTTCCGCAGTCGGTTCGCTCTGGGAATCGAGACCGGGGACGCTCAGCTGGGTGAGACCATACGCGCTAGCCAGATACCGGAAAGCCGGATAGGAGGTCAAAAACTCGCGGCGTTCGCAGTCGGTAAGCGCGGCTAGAAACGCCGCATCCAACTCCCCGAACCGTTCCACTAACGCGTTGGAGGCTTGCCCGATGGTGGTGGTGTTTGCGGGCAACAGCTTCACCAGCCGGTCAGCTAATACGTTCGTAAACAGCCCCATATTGGCAGGATTAAGCCAGGTGTACGGATCCATCTGCGTGCCGGGCACCGGGTTTCCCTCCGTATTCTGCGCGTAATCCGTATCCACTGGCAGTTCACCCACCAGCGTCGCCGTATCCACCACCCGCGACATATCCGCTCCGGCTAGCACTGCGTCGATAGCGGGGGAGAGGCCGCTCTGATAAAACACCAGCGTCGCAGATTGCAGTTGCGTCACCTGTGCCGCGCTCAGTTCTGGTGCTTCCGGTGTTGGTGTCGGCATCACCTGAATCTCAGCCAGCGGCCCAGCCACCTCCCGCACAATAAACTCCAACGGATACGTATTAACCACAATCACCGGTTTCGGTGCCGGTTCCGGCGGGGTGACGCACGAAACCAAGCCCAGCGGAA
>JAITED010000012.1 GCA_031282235.1 Propionibacteriaceae bacterium
GTAACTAGTGCGATGGCACCGTCCGAGATGTTGATGAGATATTTCCGGTTGTATCTGTCAGCCCACACCCCAGCTAGCGGCGAGATAATCACCATCGGCAACAGTCCGGCGCATGTAAAAAGCGTCATCCACACCCCGGATTGGGTTTCCATGGTGATATACCAAGTCACGGCGTACTGCACCAACATGGAACCGAACATTGACAACGCTTGGCCGCCGACGAAAAACCCGGCGTTGCGCTTCCAGTTCGCCGTGTCGGTTGTTGCCATGCCCGTTTCCCCCCCCTGCCCAGAACGTCCCACTCTACTATTATCGTGCGGTTCGGGAAAGCAAGATGAGCACAGTATCGCGTGCCTTAAATCCGTATGACAGTGAGCCGACTAAACTGGTTCTTCGCGATGCTCCCCCCCGGGCATCACTTTTGTTAGGAGTCAACCATGTCAGCAGTAATAGCGGTCACCTCAGATACGTTCGCAACCGAGGTACTGGGCTCTGACAAGCCTGTTTTAGTGGATTTTTGGGCAGATTGGTGTATGCCCTGCAAACAGTTGTCCCCCATCGTAGATGAGTTAGCGCGCACCTACGCCGACCGCGTGAAGTTCGTCAAAGTGGACACCTCAACCAATATCGACCTAGCCGCCGCCCAAGGCATCCTCAGCCTCCCCACCCTCCAGATATACGTAAACGGTCAGGTCGCCACCCAACTCGTAGGTGCCAAACCTAAATCGGCTATCTCCAAGATTCTCGACGAATACGTCTAAAGCTGCGCCCTCCGTCAACACCTATCCGCTATCCGTAATCAGGTCGGCGATGCGCTGCAGGTCGGTCAGGTCGGCGTATTCGATGATGATACGTCCCTTGGATTTTCCGGGGGAAACTTTCACCCGGGTGTCTAGGGCGTCAGCGATACGGGCAGCTTGCGCTTCGATTTCTGGGTCGGTTGCGGGCGTAGGTTCTGATTTCCGGGCTTTGTTGGCACCGAATTCGCCCCAAGTGACCAGCTCCTCTATGTTGCGCACAGAAAGCCCCTCAGAGATGATACGGCTTGTCAGATGCTCAATGATGGCGGCATCACTCAACGCAAGTAGGGCGCGGGCATGCCCAGCAGAGATAACCCCAGCAGCGACTTTGCGCTGTACCGCAGTTGGCAGTTTGAGCAACCGCAGTGTATTGCTGATGTGCGGGCGTGATTTGTGCAACCGGGTTGCTAGCTCCTCTTGGGTGCCGCCGAAATCATCCAATAACTGTTGGTAGGCGGCGGCTTCCTCGATGGGGTTCAACTGCACCCGATGCAGGTTCTCAAAGAGGGCATCGCGCAGCATATCCTCATCATCAGTGGCGCGCACGATAGCGGGGATGCGCTCCAAACCCGCTAACTGCCCCGCGCGCCACCGCCGCTCCCCCATGATGATTTCATACGCGGCACCTTTCTGGCGCACCACGATAGGCTGCAATAACCCCACGTCAGCGATAGATTCAGCCAGCTCCTCCAGCGCATCCATGTCAAACTCTTGCCGTGGTTGCGCCGGATTAGGATGAATCGCCGCTATCGGCAACTCCTCATACCAAGACCCATCCCCCAACGTAGCTGACGGCGCAAACCCCATCGCCGCATCAACCGCGCGCCCCACCGCTTCCGCATCCGTCTGCTGAAACAGTTCGCCCAGCCCTCGTCCCAAACCACCCATTTTCTTAGCCATAACCTGCCCCTCATTTCTTACGATTATTACCGTACCTATCGTATTCCCAACCGCCCCGTTTCACGTGAAACATCAGCTTCGGATATCTGCTGAGAGTACACACATCGTGGTTCTTGGCAAACACCGCAGTCGCCTAACCCAGTTTTGCTTGGATAGTGAGTGCAAATATTTTTGCGTTACGCTAGAATATTTGCGTGGATTTAATGAACCCACTCTCGACCATTACACCGGGGCTCGAAAGTGCAGCTTTAACGGTATTAACCGGTGCTGATACCGCCCTATCTGCAACTCAGATGCAACGCATCGCTGGACGCGGCTCTCGTTACGGCTTAGTGCTTACGCTTAAACGTCTCGTCGAACACGGTATCGTAACTGCCATCCCCGCCGCCCGCGGCAACCTATACCAATTGAACAGGAACCATGTCCTGACCCCAATCGTCATCGCCGCCGCCCGAATCCGCGTCGATGTCGAACGCAAACTCGCGGAAGCTATCGACAACCTGACACCCCGCCCACTCAGTAGTGCGCTCTACGGCTCCGTAGCACGCGGCGAAGCCACCGCCGACAGCGACATTGACCTCTTACTCATCGCCGCAGCTGGTCTCGACCCCGACGCTGAAGCATGGATTGCACAGATAAACAATCTTGAACGATACGCCCGAAGCTGGACAGGAAACACGCTCCAAACCATAACGGTGACCCAGCCACAACTCGCCCACATGGCAGCAGCCAAAGCCGCAATCATAGCCGAATGGGAACGCGACGTTCACACCCTCACCGGTCAAGATGCCCGCAACCTAATCCGTGTCGCTAGAAAGGATACAGAAACCATATGACTCCCAAAAAGCATCGAACTAGCACAGGCGGGGCAACTGAAGGCCGCCGTCGATTGCGTATCGCTGAACAGTATCTATCCCTCGCAGAGATACTGGAAAACGACCCCTCAGATGGCGCAATTAACGCCTGCATCGGAAACTGCGTGCTAGCTGGAATCGCAGCCGCAGACGCACTTTGCTACGCTCGTCTCGGCGAACGCTACTCCGGCCCCGACCACAACCAAGCAGCCGACATCCTAGACCGCGTAGATAAAGAGCTTGGCACCATGCTGCGTTCGCTAAACAGACTAAAAACTAAATCCCAATACGGCGACGAATGGCTCACCGACTCCACACGAAAATCAGCGCTCCGTATTACCCGCACACTCATAAAGGAAGCAAGAGTCTCACTCCCCTAGAATCCGCTAAAATCCACGCCCCCCGTAACAACAAAACCCAGCAAACAACAATTGTTCTTTGACTACGGGCGCTGGCTAGCGCGGAGGGCGATTTCAGCGGCGGCGGAGCGATAGGTTTGGGCACCTACGGAGCGGGTGTCGTAGCTGAGGACGCTGCAACCATAGGATGGTGCTTCTGAGATACGCACGGAACGTGGAATCACTGTTTGCAGGGTCTGGGTGGGGAAGTGGGCGCGTACTTCGTCCGCGACCTGTTGGCTGAGCCGGGTGCGACCGTCGTACATAGTCAG